>DASWXG010000332.1:0-2697 GCA_036405615.1 Prosthecobacter sp.
TTTCGCTCAAGCAACAATGCCACCAGCCCAGAGGCAAAGCCGATCCAAAACGCGGAGGTCGGCGTGATGACGTCATCCCAGGAATTCGACAAGCGGTGAAGTCTGGCACGCATCTGCGCGGTACAGGAATCGGCCCTGGAAGGCTGGCTGAGAGGCGCGCCCTCGCTGATCATGTCTTCTGCCGCCATCTCAGTGGAGCGGCGATATCTTACAGGAGAAGAGGTTTGCATACGCTCCGCAGAATTGATTGAGTTTTGTGAATAACCGGTGGTGGTGTCAGGTCAGTCGCCCAGACCTTCTTTGGTCATTCCTTTGGAGCTATTGCGACCCTTGCGTCGGCGAGCCTGGTCAAGGGTGGCTTCGGACTCCTCTTTGGATGGCTGCTCGATGGCGCCGCCTTCGCTGATCATGGCATTGGCGGCCAAGTCGGTGGACTTGCGAGCGCTTGCATTGGAAGTTGAGGGCATAAAAACGCGAGGTTAAAGTTAAAAAGACGAGGACTGAGAGGTGACGATGGCTGAGCCATTCATTAACCCGGAGGCGGGACAAACACCTGCGATGTGGGGGCTAGGTGATGCCGGTTGACGCCACGGGGTTTGCCCTTGGGCCAGGTGCTGTGGCACTTGCGGCAGTAGCATTGCTTTTTGAACAAGCCGAAATTGCTCAGCCATTCCAGAAACAGCGGAGTCATGAACTTGCGGCTGAACTGCGGATACTCCACGGCGAAGGAGCCACAGTCCGGGCAGGAGTAAATCGATGTGGCCACCTGGGGATTCTCCTTTTCAAGGTCGATGAGGAGCTGCACGGCGCGGCCGTACTCCTCCTCCGCCACCTGGATTTTCAGGCTGGCTTTCGGCTGGGTCAGGAAAACCACAGACTGTAGACCGCTTTCATCATAGAAATGAGTCTCAATGCCGTTGTCTTCCAGATGTTGGGCGCAGCTTTCGGCTGCCTGAGGATCATCAAAGGACGCCAGATCCGTGAGATCCGTGCGATGAACGAGGGGTTCTTCTTCGGTTTGTATCATGGCGAAAGAAGATCGTCCGCGCGGGGCTAAGTGGTCGTGTCTTGGTTTAGGACATGTCAGGAGACGTTCGTAGGCACCACTATTGCCGTGCGCCAGCACAGCCTTGACGCGGCTTGGCCGCATCTTGACCCTTCTACAGTTCTCACCTCTCCGATCCGATCACTCTTTTCTGAACCACTGGCCACCCTGCTGAATCGTGCTCACAGCCTCCAGCAACTGCTCCAAAGAGGCTTCTTTGGCGATGAAGCCACGGGCGCCGCAGCTGGCCGCGCGTTCGGGAAAGGTCTGGTCCCCTTGGGCGGATACCATCAGCACGGGCAGGGCCGGCGCATGGTCCAGCACTTCCTTGAGAAAATCAAAACCGTTGCCGTCCGGCAGCGTCACGTCCATGACCAGAAAATCGGGTGTGTCGCCCTGCAGCTTGTTGCGCGCGTCGGCCAGGGTGGAGGCCGTCCATGCCATCACCATGTCCGGCGCGTCTTCCACCAGTGTCACAAAGACGCCGCGAATGATTGCGTGGTCATCGATGACGGCAAGACGCAGGCGCTTGCCGTCGGGCGGCAAAGACGCTGAGGTCGTTGTCAGGGTGCGGGTTTGGGGTTCAAGCAGGGCTTCGGCGACCTTGAGGACTTCCATGGGATTGAGGGGGAGGTGAGTTTTGAACTTTTGACCGGCCTTGGAAGGTGGCGCCTTCCTCGATCGAAAACCTGCGGGCAGAAATGTTGCCAATGACCTGGGCGGTGGATTTCACCTCGCAGCGCTCCTGCGCCTCGATGTTACCTTCCACGACTCCATGGATGGTCACGTTGAGGGTGCTCACCGTGCCTTTGACCGACGCTTTCTCGCCAATGATAAGCATGCTGCCCGAGATGATATCTCCCTCCACCCTGCCTTCCAGCAGCAGTTCATTGGAGAAAGTGAGGGAGCCTTTAATCTCCACATCCGCAGATAGTCCGTTCATTGATGTGCGGGTGCTTTCAGGTCACGTGAAGGGAAGAGGTGGCGGTTGGATTCCCTGGTGAGATCCAGACGGTAGCCGAGCAGAAGCAGACCTGCACCTGCGACAGTGAGGAGAAACTGCAGGCCTCCTTCATCGCGTGCCAGTCCGAAGTGCAGCATGAGGAAGGCGGTGAACATGGAGCCTGCCATGCCCAGGAGCAGCGCCAGGGGAAGTCCCCCAGGTGCCCGCCTCAGAAAGAGCCAGCGGGCAAAAACTCCCACGGCAAGACCGATGATGATGGCGGTTGGCTGGTTCATATCGAGCCAAGATCGCAGCAGAGATTGGCTATGGTTGTATGAAAACCGGGGCAGGCGCGGCGCTGTCTGAAAAGCTTGTGGCGTAGCGTCGCGGGCACCATGACAGGGCCTCGGTTGGAGGGGCGGATGGGCAGGCACAAAGATACAGCCATGCGCTGCTGCCACGCCGAATCCCTCACTGCCCGCACCCCGGGAAAACCCTCCAAAAAACATCCGTTCCCACCCCATGAAACCGCATCTTCTTTTCTCCGCCGCACTTCTCGGACTGGCTCCTTTGGCCTCCCATGCGCAGACCGTCGTTGAGCGAGTCGTCGTCGCAGCTCCTCCTGCCGCCGTGGTCCTGGATCCTGCCCAGGTTCGCACCCAGCTATCCTTGGCGCCCCGCGCTGTGGTGGTGCCCGCGCCGCTGCCTG
>DASWXG010000333.1:0-4302 GCA_036405615.1 Prosthecobacter sp.
CGGATATCAAAGCGGATGACAGTCCGCTGTCGCACGTGCCGCCTCAAGTGGCGCAAGCCATTCTGGACCGCTATCCCACAGCCCGCTTCGTGAAAGCAGAGCGTGAAGAAGAAAACGGTAGAATCCGTTATGAGATCGAAATCTCGGTCAATGGCAAAGAAGTGGATGTCGAGGTCTCCGCTGCCGGTCGCATCTTGGAAATCAGTGACTGATGTCCAGCCTTGATCGCATCCTTTAAACTCCCACCTCAGTAAACGCGCACCGGGCTTTCTTGAGCCAGGTGCGCTTTTTTTAACTGGGGAACTAGGAGCCGTAGCTGAAGCCGAGGCCGGTTTTCTCCTGGGTGCTTTCCAGGAAATTGTGGGAGACCACCACGTCGTTGGCATCCAGGACCACGGACACGGTCTGGTAGTAGGTCACCATGGCTCCAGGAATGAAGGCGGAGCCGGGAATGAAGGATTTAGCGGTGGCTTTGTTCTGCTTGAATTTCCAGGTGGCCGTCGCTTGTCCGGCTGCATTGGTGCCCTTCGTGTAGAACAGACCCAGCTTGCTGATCAGAAACTTGCGTGTGCTGACGCCGTCCTGGATCTTGGCCGCAGCCTTGGAGAGGTGGGAGGGGCTGACAGCTTGAGCGGGATCGGTCACATCTCCAGAGGCTGCCGTACCGCTGGCTGAACTGGCCGCAGATGGGGCGGACGGGGTGCTGGCGGGGGCTTCTGGAGATGTGCCACAGCTGGTCAGGCTGACTGCGGCGATGACAGACAAGGCGAGGGAGAGAGTAGGTGCAGTTTTCATGCGGAATTACATGAAACCAATCCCCTCCGTCTGGCAAGAACAGGAATGCGGAGGAACTGCCACGTCTGCAGTTTTACTGCAAACTGAAGGCTCGCTGCTTTATGCCCGGTCAGATTTGCAGGGCCGGATGAAGTGGCTTGGATTCTCGTCCAACAAAAAGCCCGTCCAGAAGTCTGGACGGGCTGAAGAGATGAAAGGCTGTTAGTCCTTTACGGAATCAGTCTTCCCAACGGCGGGATTTAAAGCCGCCGCCAAAAGGCTTTTTGCCGTAGGGAGGTCTGTCATTTCCATGCCCATGGCCGCCGTGTCCTCCGTGACCGTAAGGTTTGCGGAAGCCGCCTGGCTTGGCTCCGCCTCCATAACCACCTTTGCTGCCAAAGCCGCGAGGGCCGAAGCTGCTCTTGCGCGCCGGACCGCTGTCCTGGCGGTCGGCCATGTCCATGCGGACGTCACGACCGCGATAGTTGGTGCCAGGAACAGTGTTCATGACAGCCTCCACGTGGTCTTCCGGCACTTCGATGTAGCTGCACTTCTCAAAGATGTCGATGGTGCCGAGGGTGCCGCTGGGGATCTTGGCGGTGTTGTAGATCATGCCGGCGATGTCGCCTGGGCGGGCATTGTCCATGCCGCCCACATTGATGAAGAGACGGACCATGCCGGAGCGGGGGCCCTTCTGCACAAAGGAGCGGGAACGCATCGGCGCAGGTCCGAAGTCATCGCGCTGGGCAGGGCCTGCATCCTGACGGCGCGGGCCTTCATCGCGGAAACCTTCCTCCTGAGGTGCACGCGCTGGCGGCACAAAGGCGGCCCGTGGAGCGGGGGCCTCGTTGCCACCTTCGGCGGCGGCCGGTGCGCTCTGGCCTTCGACTGCGCTCTGCTCGCGGGGCACAAATTCACGCTGGGGAGCCTGCCTTTTCACCTGGGCGCGGTCTTCGACGATCTGTTCGCCTTCGCGGGAGAATTCCTTCATCCACAGATCGAGCAGGGCGCTCATGATGTCGGTCGGGTCAAAGCCGGCGTCCAGCAGGCGCTGCACGGTGTGCTCGTGCTTGGAGTACTCGCCCCCTTCCAGAGTCGCCTTCAGCTTTTCAAAGGTCTGGTCCACGCGGGTGGCTTCCAGTTCTTCTTGAGAGGGCACTTTGGTGCGGGTGACCTTGGCATTGGTGAAGCGCTGGATGCGCTGCATGAGGTAGATCTCACGGCCTGCGACGAGGCTGACGGCGGTGCCTTTGCGTCCCGCACGGCCCGTGCGGCCGATGCGGTGAACATAGTCTTCCGTGTCGTAGGGAAGCTCATAGTTCACGATGAGGTCCACATCGTTGACATCCAGGCCGCGAGCGGCCACGTCAGTCGCCACCAGCACTTCCAGAGTGCCGTTGCGGAAATTGCGCATCACGCGTTCGCGCATGATCTGGTTGAGGTCGCCGTGCAGGCGGTCGGCTGCGTAGCCGCGGCCCACGAGGGAGTCCGTGACGTCATCCACCGCTTTCTTGGTGTTGGCGAACACGATGGTCAGGCGCGGGGAATCCATGTCCAGCACGCGGCAGAGAACCTCAGTTTTGCTGCGGCCCTGTACCTCGTAGTAACGCTGCTCGATGGTCGGCACGGTCATCGCCTTCTGCTCGATGGTGATCGTGGCAGGGTTGTTCGTGTACCGGTCGATCAGGCGGCGGATGCGCGGATCAAAAGTGGCGGAGAAGAAGATGGTCTGGCGGTCCTGGGGCACTGCAGCCATCAGGCGCTCGATTTCATCCGCGAAGCCCATGTCCAGCATTTCGTCGGCTTCGTCGAACACCAGCGTTTTAAGGGCGTCCAGGCGCAGAGTGCCGCGATCCACGAAATCAAGGATACGGCCCGGGGTGCCGACGACGATCTGGGAACCGGACTGGAGGGCGCGGATCTGACGGTCATACGAAGAGCCACCGTAGATGGGGGTGGCACGGACACCTTCTTTGAAGGAGGCCACTTTGTGGATCTCAGCGCACACCTGCATCGCGAGTTCACGAGTCGGGCAAAGAATGAGGACCTGGGTCTGGCGGCTCTGGGCGTCAATGCGGTCCACGGCTGGCAGGCCGAAGGCAAGGGTCTTGCCGGAGCCGGTCTGGCTCTGGCCGACCACGTCACGGCCGGTCAGGGCCACGGGAATGGCCTGGGCCTGGATGGGGGAGGGCTGTTCGAAGCCCTGGGCTTCAATAGCTTTCATCAGCTCAGGCGAAAGGCCGAGCTCTGCGAATGTCTTTTCCATGATGTATTTACGAACCGGCAGGTTGGCTTCCGTGGGCGGGCAACCTGTCGCCGTAAGGGCGTCTCATTTCTGGCGAGACGGGATCACCGCCAATCTTGGCGGGCTACATGGCAAACTTCGGCCCCATGGGGGGAAGCGGTAAAAAACCGGCGGGGAGAATTCCACACCCTGCGGAAAGTGCAAGCGATGATTGGTTTGGCGCGAAAGCGCAGCGGGTTTGCCTAACCGAAAAGGGAAATATGACCTTTCAGTTCGACAAGCTTGCCCCCCCTCGGTCTAGTTTCTTGCCGCCATGACCCACCGACGTCATTTCCTCAAAACATCCGTCGCCTCCCTGTTTGCCTCCCGCCTTGGCTTGCCAGCGCAAGAGTCCGAGCAGGCAAAAATCGCCGTCCGCCAGATCACCCAGGGGCCGAAGTATCATTGGTTCGCCTATTACGACAAAGAGCAATTCAGCCCGGACAACCGCTATGTGCTGGGGAATGAGGTGGATTTTGAACACCGCTCTCCCACTGCCGAGGATGTCATCAAGGTGGGGATGGTGGACCTGCAAGACGGGGACAAGTGGATCGAACTGGGTGAAAGCCATGCCTGGAACTGGCAGCAGGGCTGCATGCTGCAATGGGTGCCCGGAACGGAGAGCACCGTCATGTGGAATGACCGGGTGGACGGCCAGTTCGTCTGCCATCTGCTGGATGTGAAGAGCGGGAAAAAGCGCACTCTCCCGCATCCGGTCTACAATCTCAGCCCGGATGGCAAGTGGGGCATTGCCCCGGACTTCCGCCGCCTCAATGACACCCGGCCCGGCTATGGGTACGCAGGCGTGCCCGACCCTAACAAAGAGGTGCTCGTCCCTGAGGATGCAGGAATCTGGAAGATCAACATGGAGACGGGCGAGCAAAAGCTCATCATCTCCTTCGCCCAGGCGGTAGCTGTTCCCTATGAGCCAGGATTCAGCCCGAATGCCAAGCACTGGTTTAACCACCTGCTCTTTTCCCCGGATGGCAGCCGTTTCATCTTCCTTCACCGTTGGAGAGGAGACGGGGACAAGACCTTCAACACCCGTTTGTTCACCGCCAAGGCTGATGGCACGGATCTTTATGTGCTGGATCCCCATGGCAAAACTTCCCACTTTGTCTGGAGGGATCCGGAGCATGTGTTTGCCTGGGCTTTCCACCCCAGCCATGGGGAAAAATTCTACCTCTACAAGGACAAGACCCGCGAAGTGTCGGTGGTGGGGCCGGAGAAGATGCCGCGCAACG
>DASWXG010000334.1:0-6601 GCA_036405615.1 Prosthecobacter sp.
GCAGGGGACTGACCTCAAGCAAAGTTATGAATACCAAAATGCATGTCGGCAATCTGTCCTTCAATACCCTGGAACAGAAGCTCCGCGACATCTTCAGCGACTACGGGACTGTCACGGACCTGTTCTTCCCGGTGGACAAGATGACCGGCCGGCCGCGCGGTTTTGCATTCGTCACCATGGATTCCACCATGGCCATGAATGAAGCCATCAAAGGTCTCAACGGCAAGGAAGTGGACGGCCGCACGCTGAACATCACTGAAGCCAGACCGAAAGAAGAGCGCGCCCCCTACTCCGGCAACCGCGGCGGAAACGGCGGTTACGGCAACCGCTACTAAGAATAACCAAAAGGTTTTCATTGAGCGCAAGGCGGGCCGGCATTTATGGCCTCCCCCCTGCCCTCAGCCTAGTCAGCCCCGGCCCGCAGAGGTCCGGGGCTTTCTCTTTCTGGCAGCCTCCTCCCAGCCAGCCGCCGAGCCTGCGGATTCACGCCTTGACTAACCAGATGTGGCGATGAGGGTGTCCCCATGATCCGCACCCGTACTCTGCAGGCCATCCTCAACGGGGTGGCGCGGAACGGCAGCCATGTGGAGGACTGGACCCTGCTGAGCAACCAGGAATTCAGCCCTGATGCTGATGACGGACAGGACAGCTGGGGCAAACTGGAGATGTGGTGCAAAGATCATGCACTGCAGTTTGAACATGTCTCAGATGCAGGCGCAGAAGACAACCCGCGGTCAGTCATGCGCTTCTTCAGCCTGTAAGGTTTTTTGAATCCGGGAGGACGGCGGCCCGCCGTGGCTGCGATTCAACAAAAACGCCTGTGCGGACCGCACAGGCGTTTTGCCTAACAAGAGATTGTTTTGGAGCCAGCTTATTTGCCCAGCTTTTCCAACACCTTCGCGACGGTGTTTTCCACCGTGAGGCCGTGCTTCTGGCGGAGGATGGCGGGGGTGCCGTGCTCGACGAACTCGTCCGGCCAGCCGATGCGCACCACCGGTGTGGTGATGCCAGCCTCGGACAGGTGCTCCATGACGCCGCAGCCGAAGCCGTTCATGAGGACGTGGTCTTCCAGTGTGCAGACCACCTTCACCTTACGCGCCTGGGCGCTGATGGTGGCGGTGTCCAGAGGCTTGATCCAGCGCGGGTTGATGAGGGCCACGGAGAGTCCTTTGGCTTCCAGTGCAGCCTTGGCTTTTTCAGCGACGGTGAACATGTCGCCCAGGGCGATGAGGGCCACGTCCGTGCCCTCGGAGACAACTTCGGCCTTGCCGATCTCCAGCAGCTGGGGAGTGGCCTTGGGCGTGACGCCGGGGCCGTTGCCGCGCGGGTAGCGGATGGCGATGGGGCCCTTCTCGTAGTTGGCCATGGTCCACAGCATGTCCACAAACTCGTCTTCATCCTTCGGCTGCATGTGCACCAGACCGGGGATGCCGCGCAGGTAGGAGATGTCGAAAAGCCCGTGGTGGGTCGGGCCGTCGTCACCGCTGAGACCGCCACGGTCCATGCACAGGCGCACCGGCAGGTGCTGGATGGCCATGTCATGAATGATCATGTCAATGGCACGCTGCATGAAGGTGGAGTAGATGGTGAGGAAGGGCTTCAGGCCCTGCACAGCCATGCCGCAGGCGAAAAGCGCGGCGTGCTCCTCGGCGATGCCCACGTCGAAGTAACGGTCGGGGATCTCCTTTTTGAAAGCCATGAGGCCGGTGCCGCCAGGCATGGCGGCGGTGATGGCGACGATCTTTTCGTCCTCCTTGGCGAAGTCGGTGACGGTGCGTGCATACACCTGGGAGTAGGTGGGCTTGTCCGTCGCCTGCACCTCGCCGGTTTCGATGTTGTATTTGCCCAGGCCGTGGAATTTGCCGGGATCTTCCAGGGCCGGTTTGTAGCCGCGGCCTTTTTCCGTGAGGATGTGCAGGATGACGGGCTCGTTCTGGTTCTTCAGGAACTCAAAGGTCTGGATGAGCAGCGGCAGGTCGTGGCCGTCAATCGGGCCGTAGTAGCGGATGCCGAATTCCTCAAACAGCACGCTGCGGTTATGCGCGCCTTCGCTCTGCGGAAGCAGCAGGCCCTTGGCATGGTTTTCCACGCGCTCGGCCAGCTTGCGGGCACCGCCGCCGAGGACGAACTCCACGAACTTGGCAGCCTTGTCGTGCAGGTTTGCAAAGCCCGGGTTGGTGGCGATGGTGTTGAAGTATTTGGCAATGGCACCGACGTTGCGGTCAATGCTCCACTCGTTGTCATTGAGCACCGTGATGAGGCGCTTGGTATGGGAGGAGATGTTGTTCAGGGCCTCAAACACCGGGCCGCAGGTGAAGGCGGCATCGCCAGAGACGCAGACGACGTGCTCGTCTCCCCCCTTCAGGTCGCGGGCGCTGGCCATGCCGAGGGCGGCACCCAGGGCAGTACCGGCGTGGCCGGCACCGTAGCAGTCGTGCTCGCTTTCGCTGCGCAGCATGAAACCATTGAGCCCCTCATACTGGCGGATGGTGTGGATCTTGTCCCAGCGGCCCGTGATCATTTTGTGCACGTAGGCCTGGTGGGCGACATCGAAGACAAACTTGTCCTTCGGTGTGTCGAACACGCGATGCAGGGCGATGGACAGTTCCACCACGCCGAGGTTAGGCCCCAGGTGACCGCCGGTCTGGCTGAGGGTTTCGATCAGAGTGGCGCGGATCTTTTCGGCCAGCGCGGGAAGTTTTTCCAGCGGCAGGGCTTTGAGATCGGCAGGGCAGGTGATGGCAGGCAGGGTGGTGTCCACGTGAAAATCAGAAAAGTCGGATGTCGTCAGAGTCGTCTTCGGCCTCGGCAGGCTTTTTCTTTCGGGCAGGAGCTGGGGCCGGGCGGGCCTTTTCCTCCTGAACTTCAGCCGCAGAGGCTGCGGCCGGGTCAAAGGCGGCCACGGTGAGTTTGCCATCAGCTTCGGCAGTGATCATCTCAATGCGCTTGCGGGCGGTCTCGATGCGCTGGCGGCAGACGCGCAGCAGGCGCATGCCTTCTTCATAGCTGCTGACCATTTCATCCAGGGGCATGCGGTCCCCTTCCATGGCGGAAACGATCTCCTCCAGGCGTTCGAGGGCCTGTTCAAAGGAGGTTTCAGGGGCTGGGGAGGAACTCATGGCAATGGGTGATGAGGGGCGCGCATTATCAGGACACAGGCCAGCCCCGCAAGCAGGAAAAACCGCAGATGGCAGGAACACAAACCGGTCTTGATTCGATACCACTTCGTTCCTATCGTGAAAATAACCATGAAAAAGCTTCTCCCGGTCGCCTCCCTGCTTCTTCTTACCAGCCTTTCCAGCCTCCAGGCCAACCCCGAAGTGCCGCTGGCCGTCGGCCAGACATTTGGCAATTCGGTGGCTGAGGGAATCGTGCTTTTGAAAGGCACCGGAGCCACGGCAGAGCCGGTGGAGTGGACCGCGTACGCCCGGGACGCCTTCCGCACCGAGGACCTGCTGCGCATTTCCGTGAAACAGGAAGGCCTGGTCTGGAAGGCAACTGCCGCCGGTGCAGGCAGCCGCATCCTGGACCGTGTGCCGAGCCGCCCGGTGAACTTTGCCAAGCTGCGCTACCGCAGCGCGGATGCCCGTGTGGCCGCCGCCAAGTCTGCCGCCCTGGCCCAGACCACCTTCGCCAGCATCGACTACCAGCTGGCCAGCAATGCCGACACCGGCACTCCTGAATGGGGCCTGGCCCTGCGCGACGACACTGGCTATGAAGTCGGTTTCGTCGTCGTCTCCGCCGAAACCGGAGCCGTAACTTTCCAGGACTGGACTCCGCGAGTGCCCTCCACAGCGGACGCCGGGGAGGAAGGCGAACGCGCCGCCCGCAATGTGAAGCGTGCCGCCCGCAAGGCCTGGAACTGGACCGACAACGCCCGCAAGGAAACCCGGGGATTCTTCCGCGAGCTGTTCCGCTGATTCATCTTACGCCGCACTCCTTCCGTTTTTTTACCCGCCGCAGGCTTCCAGGCCCGGCGGGTTTTTCTTTATGTCCGGGTCAGCCCCCCTGCCCTTTCGGATGCCGCCAAATCTGCTGCGGAACGGTATTTTGAGGCCATTTGAGGCCTTTCAGGGCAATATTTGCCTTCTCTAAGAGATCAAACCCGTTTTTACATCTTGACGCCCCTTGTGAAGGTCAGCATTACTGCGCGACTCCGGCCTCTTGGGCCGGTGCCTTCACTCCTTCTCCCGAACACTATTCAAGCCGTCATGATCCACGGAGTCCTCACCTCTTCACAAAACGCCCTGCGGCCGTTGCTGGTTGCCGCTTTCGTCTCTGCCGCAACTGTCGGCAGCCAGGCCCAGGTTTCTCTGGACTCCCCCGCTGCCGTCGGCCGCAAGATCGTCCGCGAAGTGCAGGTGGTTTACAAAGGTGCTGCCACCATGGACCCGGCCCGCGTGAAGGCCCAGATGTCCACCCGCGAAGGCGAGCCCTACACGGATGAAGCTGTGGAGCGCGACCTGCGCACCCTGTATGCAACCGGCGCTGTGGAAAACGTGGACATCCAGTCCGTGAACGTCGCAGGCGGTGTGAAAGTCGTCGTCACCATCTCCGGCCGCGGCGGCATCGCCGAACTCGGCTTCCTGGGCAACGCCGCTTTCGACAACGACAAGCTTCGCAAGGAAATCGAAGTGAAAGTGGGCGATCCAGTGGATGATGCCAAGCTCTCCGCCGCTCAACAGAAGATTCTGGAACTGTACCAGAAGAAAGGTTTCTCCGACATTCTGGTGACCTACGATGTCACCCCCTCCGCCTCCAAGGCCGGGTTCTCCACCGTGATGTTCAAGATCGAAGAAGGCGGTCGCGGACTCATCGGGGACATCCGTTTTGAAGGCAACAACGCCATCAGCAGCCGCAAGCTGCAGTCCAAGCTCACCTCCAAGGAGAAGACTTTCTGGCGCCTGTGGGGCAAGGCCGGCAAGCTGGACAACCAGGCCGTGCTGGAAGACGTGCGCAAGATCGAGCAGGCCTACCAGGACGAAGGTTATGTGTATGTGAAGGTGGGCTACCGCCGCGAGATCCTCAGCGACACCAAGGTGGCGCTGGTTTTCGAAATCACCGAAGGCGGCAAGTATGACGTGGCCTCCGTGAACCTCCAGGGCGTGACCATCTTCTCCCAGGACGAACTGACCCCGGCCATCCGCACGGAAGTCAACTTCCCTTACTCCGGCAGCGATGTGCGCGGTGACGAGAAGATGATCCAGGACTACTACGGCTCCCGCGGCTACGCTGACGCCCGTGTGGACACCCGCCTCTCCGATGCAGGCCCGGGCAAGCTGAATGTGACCTACAGCGTCTTTGAAGGCACCAAGTCCTACATCCGCAAGGTGAACATCAGCGGCAACATGAAGACGAAGGATGAGGTCATCCGCCGCGAGCTTCCCTTCTCCCCCGGCGACGAACTGAACACCGTGCAGATGGAGACCGCCCAGACCCGTCTGGAAAACCTGAACTACTTCGAAGCCAAAGGCGAGGCCAACCCGCTGACCGTGCGCCCAGTGTCCACGGAAGTGGACGGCTTCAAGGACATCGAAGTCAACGTCACTGAGAAGCCTACGGGTTCCGTCAACTTCGGTGCCGGTTTCAGCTCCATCGACAGCATCGTCGGTTTCGTGGACGTGACACAGACCAACTTCGACATCAGCGACTGGGGCGACTTCCGCGGAGCCGGCCAGCGCTTCAACATGAACATCCGTTACGGCCCACGCCGCCAGGACTTCAACCTCTCCTTCACGGAGCCATGGTTCCTGGGCCAGAAGCTCGCCTTCACGACCGAGCTCTACTACCGCAACATGTTCTACCTCTCCCAGGCCAACCGCTATGAGCAGACCAATGCCGGACTTTCCCTCGGCCTGCGCAAGCCTCTGGGTGAAAACGCCTACATCGAAGGAACCTACACTCTGCAGCACATCAACCTGGACGTGCAGGAAGACGAAGATCCTTCCCAGCTGATCCGCAACGAAGACGGCGAGTTCGTCCAGAGCAAGGTGGACTTCAGCTTCGTACATGACACCCGCGACAGCGTGTTCATCACCCGCAAGGGCCACAAGTTTGAAGCTGGTCTGATGGCCTCCGGCCTGGGTGGCGACGTGGAAGTCTGGGGTGCCAACCTCGGCGGCCAGCAGTTCTTCTCCCTTCCTGGCGACACCATCCTGAGCATCGAAGGTATGGCCCGCTGGGTGGACGGCTGGGGTAACTCCGGCAGCGGCAACGGCGACGTGCCGATCTTTGAGCGCCTGTTCCTGGGCGGTGCCAACAACCTGCGCGGTTATGACTACCGCGAAGCCGGTCCAAAAGACAGCACGGGTGAGCCTATCGGCGGTAACGTGTCCCTCTACGCCAGCATCGAATACTCCTTCCCGATCATCGAGAAAGTCCGTGGCGCAGTGTTCTACGACGTGGGTTACATCTCCACTGACATCACCGCCGCCAACGGCACCACCACACCGACCTCCGGCATCAAGAACGGCGGCCCGATCGTGGGTGACGGCGAAGTCTACTCCAACATCGGTATCGGTCTGCGCATGTTCCTGCCCATCGGCCCCATCCGCCTTGACCTCGGTCTTCCTCTTGTGAAGGATGACTTCACGGGCGACAG
>DASWXG010000335.1:0-4357 GCA_036405615.1 Prosthecobacter sp.
GTGCTGAATGAGGCCACTTTGATCTCCAGCTTCCAGGCCGCTTCTCTCGAAGCCCTGAAATGTTTCGGCGACGGCTCCATGTACATGGAAAAGCTGGTGGAAAAACCCCATCACATCGAATTCCAGGTGGTCGCCGACAGCCATGGCAACGTGGTGCACCTCGGTGAGCGCGACTGCTCCATGCAGCGCCGCAACCAGAAGATCATCGAAGAGTGCCCCAGCCCCAAGCTCTCCGAAAGCCTGCGCAAGCGCATGGGCGAGGCCACCATCAAAATCTGCAAAGAGATCGGCTACGAAAACTGCGGCACCATCGAGTACCTCGTCGACAACAAAGGTGAGGATTTCTACTTCATGGAGATGAACACCCGCATCCAGGTGGAGCATCCCATCACGGAAGAAGTGTATGGCTGCGACCTCATCAAGGAGCAGATCCGCATTGCTGCCGGCCTGCCTCTCAGCGAGCACGTCGTTCACGCCGTGCCACGCGGTCACTCCATCGAGTGCCGTATCAATGCCGAGGATCCGGCCCGCAATTTCGCCCCCAGCCCCGGCAAGATCAATCTCTGGTACACCTCCGGCGGCCGTGGAGTGCGCGTAGACACCCATGTCTACTCCGGCTACGAAGTGCCACCTTATTACGATTCGATGATCGCCAAGCTCATCGTCTCCGGTGCCACCCGTGACATCGCCATCCGGCGCATGCGCCGCGCCCTGGGTGAGTTTGTGGTCGAAGGCATTAAAACCACCATCCCGCTGCAGAGCAAAGTGCTCACCACCAGCGACTTCCAGAACGGCCAGTACGACATCACCTGGGTGGAGAGCTTCCTCCGCCAGGAAGGCTTGAAGGGTTAATCAAACGTGACCTTTCGCTGTCATGTCTGAAAAGCCGGGCCGCGACTTCAATCCCTATGCGCCACCGGAAAGTGAGGTGGTGCAGCCTTATGGTTCATCCGAGACCTTGCGGAAGCCAAAGTCAACCAAGTGGGCATTGGCTGTCTTCTTTGTTAAGTTGGTTGTCATCAATGCCATTCATTGGTCAATCGCTCAACAGGACGGGGTTGGTGCCCTGTTTAAGATGTATCAAGAAGATCTGGTTAGCCTGATTGCGCCAGTCACGAGCTTGCTGGGTTTCATTGGCTTGATTATTTTGGGACGTTCATCCAGCGCTTATATTTTGGCCAGTCTGGCGCTGATAGTGTTGTGTAACGACGGGATTTTATACATTTGGAGAGAATTGCGGCCTGTTCTTTTTAAGCTCGATATGACGAGCGGAATTTTGGAAATGAGCGTTTCGGTCATGATGGAGGGCTTGCTTCTATACCTTGCTTCCCGCTTCATTTTTGGTCTTCCCAGCCGCCGATATTACGGACTCGTGCAGAAGCAGATGACGTAGGGAAGAGGCATTCGACCGATCGTGCCGCTGCAGAGCTACCGCCTTACTAGGAAGTGGTGGGCTGAATAGCGCAGCTAATCGGGGAAGGGGGGAGGCCAGGGGAGTGAAGGGGGGAGGCTGACCCCACAACGGATCATCTCGACAGAAAGTTTCCGGGCCTGGTAGCTTTATTGGTTATCCGGGTTTTTCCCCGAATCCGAATATCCTTCCCCGTATGTCTGATCCAGCCCGCACCCGCCGTGTTGTCCTTGCCAGCTTCATTGGCACCACCATCGAGTGGTATGACTTCTTCCTTTACGGCACGGCGGCGGCGCTGGTGTTCAACCGGCTGTTTTTTCCGCAGTTTGAGCCGCTGGCCGGCACCATGGCATCCTTTGCCACCTACGCGGTGGGCTTCTTTGCCAGGCCGCTTGGCGGTGTGATCTTCGGGCATTATGGCGACAAGCTGGGGCGAAAGTCCATGCTGGTCACCACTCTGATGTTGATGGGCATCGCCACGGTGATGATCGGGCTTTTGCCGACTTACAATCAGATCGGCGTGGCGGCTCCGCTGCTGCTGGTGGCCATGCGTTTTATCCAGGGCATCGGAGTCGGCGGTGAATGGGGCGGTGCGGTGCTGATGGCTGTGGAGCACAGTCATGAAGGCCGCAGGGGATACCATGCCAGTTGGGTGCAGGCTGGCGTGCCGGTGGGCATGCTGCTGGCCAACGGGGTCTTTATGCTGGTGTCCCGCATGGATGAAGCCGCGTTCCTGAGCTGGGGCTGGCGCGTGCCCTTCTTGCTCGGTGTGCTGTTGCTGGCTGTTGGCATGTTCATCCGTGTCAAAGTGATGGAGAGCCCGGTGTTTGAACAGGCGCAGCGCGAGGCCAAAGACAGCGCCCCGAAGCTGCCGATCCTGGAAGTCTTGCGCAAACATCCGCGCAATGTCCTGCTCTCCATGGGGGCACGGTTTGCCGAAAATGCATTTTTCTACATCTTCACGGTGCTGGTGCTCAGCTATGGCGCCCAGCAACTGAAACTGGCCAAACAAGATTTGCTGAATGCGGTGCTGGCCGGGTCTGCCGTGCAGCTCGCGGCCATTCCCTTTTTTGGCGCACTGTCAGACCGCTGGGGGCGCCGGCCTGTGTATCTGGGCGGGGCTTTGTTTCTGCTGCTGTTCGCGTTTCCGTTTTTCTGGATGGTGGACACCCGCCAATACGGTCTTGTCGTTGCAGCGGTGGTCATTGGGCTGGTGGGGCATGCGGCCATGTATGGTCCGCAGGCCGCCTTTTTTTCGGAGCTGTTTGGCACGCAGGTTCGCTACAGCGGCGCCTCTCTGGGCTACCAGATGGCCTCTCCGCTGGCCGGCGGTCTGGCTCCGTTGATTGCCACCGCGCTGCTGGACTGGAGCGGTGGCAAACCCTGGCCGGTGGCGATCTATTTGATCATCATGGCCCTGATCACCCTGGTGTCCGTCTGGCTGGCAGAGGAGACCAACCGCAAACAGCTCTGACGGTCTGACATGCCGTGCAGTTCAGTCTCTGGCACGTTCGATGGCCATGGCAATGCCCATGCCTCCGCCGATGCACAGGCTGGCAATACCGTGATGAAGCTGCTCATCTTCCATCAGGTGCAGCAGAGTGGTCAAAACCCGCGCGCCACTGGCACCGATGGGGTGGCCCAGGGCGATGGCACCGCCACGACGGTTGAGTTTGGCCTCATCCAGCCCAAGTTCGATGGCGCATCCAAGCGTCTGCACCGCGAATGCCTCGTTGATCTCAACGGCATCCACGTCATCGAGCGACCAGCCGGTTTTGCCCAGCACCTGCCGGATCGCTTCCACCGGCCCCAGCCCCATCGTTGCCGGGTCGCATCCGACGGTGGCAGTTGCCAGAATGCGGGCGCGTGGTTTCAAATCATGTTTGGCAACAGCCGCCTCACTGGCGAGCAGCACCAGGGCTGAGCCGTCATTGATCCCTGAAGCGTTGCCTGCGGTGACTGAGCCGTCTTTGCGGAAAGCCGGCTTGAGCTGAGCCAAGGATTCCTCCGTGGTGTCGGCCCTCGGGTGCTCGTCCTGCTGGACGCTGCCGCCTTTGGTGCTGATGGGTACAATCTCCCGCGCAAACGCCGTGCCGCTGGCAGCCGCCAGGGCCTGGCTGCGTGCTGCAAAGCGGTCCTGTTCGGCCCGTGAAATCTGCAGTTTGTCAGCGATGCGTTCAGCCGTTTCCCCCATGCCGATCTTCAGCAGCGGATCGCTGAGGCCGTCCACCATCAGCGCGTCCTGCATGGCCACATCCCCCAGTTTGCGCCCCCAGCGTGCGTCGGTCACATAGTGTGGAGCGCGGCTCATGTTTTCGACTCCGCCTGCCAGGACGAGATCGCTGTCGCCCAGGCGGATGGAGTCGGCCCCAAGCGCCACCGCTTTCAGCGAGGAGCCACAGGCCATGTTCACGGTGTGTGCAGGCACAGACTGTGGAAGTCCCAGTTTGAGCCCAAGCTGCCGCGCCACATTCATGCCGCTGCCCGCCTGAAGGACCTGTCCCAAGATCACTTGGTCCACATACGGCCGCAGGGCTGCGGCCACCACGGCTTCCGCGACAGGCAGCGCCAGATCTACCGGGGGCAGGTTTTTGAAACCGCCGCCGAAACGGCCAATGGCTGAACGGCGGGCATCCACAAGGTACACAGCGGACATATCAGGGAAGAAGCAGCGGGTGAAGGGTGGCGGCCACTCTCGGGGCAAAGGCCATGCGGTCCAGTACATCAGCGGACAGACTGATGCCGGGGGCGACTTCGATCAGTTCCAGACCGTCAGCGGTGAGCTGGAACACTGCGCGTTCGGTCACGTAAAGAACCTGCTGGCCACGTGCAAGCGCCGAAGGACCGTGAAAGCTGACTTGCTGAAGCTGCTTCACGAATTTGGGGTGACGGCCTTCTTTGACGAGACGGAGCTGGTTTCCCTCACGGGCCACTTCCAGATCTCCC
>DASWXG010000336.1:0-10663 GCA_036405615.1 Prosthecobacter sp.
AATGGGCGCCAGCGGATTGCCCGTCTTGTCTGTCATTTCAAAGGACAGCCAGCTGCCCCGCCCAGGGCCGCCCAAAACCACTTCGGCCCCAGAGCGATTGGTAATGCTGACGGAAGCGGGAATGGCTTCCAGCGCCACAAAGTTGGCCCTCGGCAGGGACAAGGTGACGTGAAACTGGGCCTGTGCGCTAAGCGCCAGCAGAAAGAAAAAGAGGGGGGTCAAAAAGCGCATGAGCGATTGAAAGCGGAAAATGGGGAAACAGAAAACTCTAAAATGCCGCAAAGGGCGATGCGGCCCCTCCAGGCTTCACTTTTTAGCCGATGGTGCGGTGTCACTGACGGTGCGGAATCCCCGGGCCAAGCTGGTTTCCGAAGCCGACTGGGCGAAAAATCGTGTGGTGAGAAGATCGCTGCCACCCTTGAGCGCAAAGTGCCCGCCGCGGACGACAGGAACGCGGAGGTCCGGATAGTCCGGGTGGGAAGGCCACAGTTCTCCAGCGTGCTCACTGGCGGTCCATTCAGAGACATTGCCCGCCATGTCAGCAATCCCATAGGGGCTGACATCGTCCGTCTTCCGGTCAACCGGAGCCCAGAGGTTGAACCCGTCCCGCGTCCCGCCTTTGCCGTTGGCATCGTAGTCTTCACCCAGGTTGGCGGCTTTTTTGTCCTGTTTGTCTCCCCAGGGATAAGCCAACCCGTCTTTGCCACGTGCCGCCTTTTCCCATTCCTGCTCGGTGGGCAGGCGCTGGCCCTTCCAGCGGGCGTAGGCGTCCGCATCCCACCAGTCCACCTGGGTAACGGGAGTGTTAAGGCTCATCGGCTGGCCGTTGAAGGTCGCACCTGCTTTGGCCGCCGCATAGGTTTCCGCCCACTTCGGAGGAACGTGGGAGGTCTTGGTTTTGGGCTGGTCCGGGTGGTCAAACGACTTGCCCGGGTTTGCTTCCAGGGCTTTCAGAAATTCTCCGTACTGGCCGATGGTAACCTCATGTTTGCTGATCCAAAAAGCAGGGAGGGTGACCTTTTCCTTTTTCTGGTAGATGAACTGCCCCGCAGGGATGGCCACCATTTCCTGTTCCAGAGCGGTGACAGTGCGTGGTGCAGAAGTGCCCAGCAGATTGCCCAGGGCAAACACAGCCGCCAGCGCAGCCACGGCCAGAGCCCATGCCCACCACGGCGTTTTTTGCCGGGCAGCGGCAGACCCTTCTTCAGCTTCGATACGGCGCATGATGCTGCGCTCCCGCATCGCATCACGCACATCATCAAGGGCATCCAGCAGGCCGGACCAGTCATGCCCCGCATCAGCAAGAGACGACAGCAGCCCCCGGGCTTTGCCCTCGCTGGCCAGAGGCTCGACAAGCTCCAGCAGGGCGGAGACTTCCTCCGCCTGAATGCGCGGGCGGCTGCCGGCAGGCCGGAAGATGTTCACGATGCTGGCCTGATTTTCGGCATCCAGATAGATGTCGCGGGCATACAGGCGGCGGTGATGGTGACCACGCTCGACGGCGTACTGCATCGCCTCCGCCACCCCAAAAAGGAGCTCGGCCACTTTCTTCTCTGACAAGTGCTCTTTGGCGGTCTCGATTTCTTCCAGGTTTCGGCCGCGGGGCAGTTCGCGGGTATAGAACAGCAGGCCGTTCTCAGAACCCGCCTCATACAGCGGCGCAATGCGCGGATGGGAAATGGAGGCCTTGAGGCGTTCGCGTTCTTTGAAGGATTTCACCCCTTCCGGCTGGCTGAGCAGGTCTGGCCGCAGCAGCACCATGGCCACGGGGCGCTGCACGGTAACCTGGATGGCCCGGTAGGTCTCAGATTCCGTTTCCTGGGTCAGACGGTCCAGCACCTGGTAATTGCCCAGCATGGTCCCGGGAGCCAGGAAAGGCGGTAGCTCGACACAGCATGGAGGTGCAGGAGCCAGCAGAGCGGCCTGGGCGCGGGCCACCAGCTTTTCCTCACTGTATGGTCCGTCCAGCAGCACCGGCCAGCCGGCGATCTGGGACTCAAAACCCGTCAGATCATAGCGTGTGGTAAAAAGAACCTTGGCCTTCGGAAAACGGCTGAGCACCGAATCCCGCAGGTTAAAGCCGGTGTCTCCGCTTTCCGCAGGGATGGCCTCGGTGATCAGCAGGTCCAGCCCGCTGGCACGGCCCAGCCAGGTGCGCGCCTCGATGACGCTGGAAACGCTCTGGACTTTCCAGTCCGGCTGCTGTTCCAGGGCGCGCGTTCGGGGGCCGCGGGTGTCGGCATTGGCATCGAGAAAAAGAATGGTCATTGTTTGGGGGGCGGCGCCAGCATCTCAGTTGGCCACCGGGGGGAGCAGCGGGTTCGCGCCGGCCGGTGCAACCGGGACCGAGCGCGCACCAAAGTCCAGGAGATCCCGCGGCTCGGCGGCGACGTCCTGAAGTTTGTGCTGATAGTACAGCCTGACCACATAGCCGTGGTAAGACCGGCGGCCGTGGGCGGCCATCTCTCCCGGGGTGAGTGCCGGCAGGAAATAGGTTACATCAAGGGGTTCTTCGCCGATGCCGCTCCAGTCCACAGGCGCGGCGGCCCAGGCGGAGACAGGTTCATCAGCGATGGTCTGGGCGATCTTCTCGCCATTGACCCGGTCAAAAAAATACACGTCGATATCCACCTGCCCCGGATCAATGCTGGCATTGCCCTGACGCAGGATGGGGATGCGGAGAACGACTTTTTCGCCGTTCACCGCAGAGGGATCTTTCACGGCCTGGCAGGCTCCCAAAGACAGGATCTTGCCACTTTCTCCACCGCCTGAAAGAAGGGCGGAAGAGGTGCCTCCCGGAGGAGGCGGCGGATTGCTCAACCGGCGCTGAGCCAGATCCCGAAAGCCTGCCGCACGGGCGGGGTCCATGCTTTCCAGCTGACGCCAGAGGGCGGAGGCCTTGTCCGTCAGCCCCATGGTTTCATAACACTGGGCGGTTTCGGCCAAGACTTCCGGCCGGGCAGGAAACTGAAGATCCGCCCGTTTCAAGACGTCCAGGGCTCCCTGCATGTCTCCAAGCCCCCGCACCTGCTTGGCGAGGGAAATCATCTCCTCCAATGACATGCTGGCGACAGGATCAGCAGCCGGAGCTGCTGGCTTTTGAGCAACAGGCGGGGTGGATTTCACCGGCGGAGGAGCGGCAACCGGGGGCCGGGCAGGCACTCCTGCGATGGGTTGGGCAGGCGGAGAGGGCGGAGGAACGGCAGCTGGAACAGGGACAGGAGCCACTGCGGGGGCCGAACCCGGAGTGCTAAAGGATCCGATGGCCGGGGGGGCCATTCGCGGGGCCACACCTGGGCCGGAAGCCGCCACCACCGGCACCGGAGCGGGTGCCGAGATCTGGCCCACCGGAGGCGGGCTGAATGAAACCGTGGGCTGAACAGGCGCGACAGGCATTTCCAGAGGCTTGGAAGCCTGTGTCACAGCGGTTTTCCCGCCAACTTGTTCCGTTTTTGCCTCCCGCCACACGGCACGTGTGCCCAAAATGACCTGAACGGCCGCAAGCAGGCCAAGGACACCGATGGCCGTCGCATTCGCGCGGCCCCGGTCAGCGTTGAGAATGGAAGGAGCTTGAGCCATGCCGATTGCCGCAGGAAATTCGTATGGTACGTTCCGCGCTTCGCAGTGTCAATGCCCCAGCCCTTTTCCACCGTCTCCACCTTGCAAAAAGGAGGTACGTGGACGCCCTTGCCCTGGCTTCAGGCTTCGCCCGGGCAAATAGCGGCCTGGCTGTCGCAAAAAGAAGGTTTTGTCTGGCTGGACAGCTCGCTCGCCGCCGAAGACGCCGTCTCCGTTTTCACCGCACTGCCGTCTGCGGTCTTGCAGGGGACAGTGGCCCACGACTGGGCGCTGGTGGAAACGCGGGTACGCGAAGGCCAGGCCGGACAGGAACCCGGGGGGCTGTTCGGCTGGGCAGGCTATGACGGGCAGTTCGTTTTGGGCGTTTATCCGCATGCGCTGCTCTATGACCATGCGGACCACAAATGGTTCGAATGTGGGGGATTTCTGGAAAAATTAGGCTTTTGCCAAACTACGCTTCCCCAAGAACCAGCTTGTTCGCCCGTGGCAAAACTGCCCTTTGAACACTTGGTTTCACGGGAAGACTTTGTCCGGCAGGTCGGGCAGGCAAAGGCCTACATCAGCGCCGGGGACATCTATCAGGTCAATCTTTCCCACCCCTGGCGTGCGGCTTGGCCTGAGGGGCAGCCCTTCCTGCCTTACTACTTGAAGCTCAGGCAGGTCTCCCCCGCCCCGCACTCCGCCTGCCTCAGCCTCGCAGGCACCACGATTTTCTCCGCTTCCCCGGAGCTGTTTTTGAAATTGTCCGGTCCGGTCATCGCCACTCACCCCATCAAGGGCACACGACCGCGTTTTCCCACCGACCCGGAGCGCGATGCAGAAGCCGCCCGGGAACTGCTGGCCTGTGATAAGGAGCGGGCTGAACTGCTCATGATCACCGACCTGGAGCGCAATGATCTGGGGCAGGTTTGCGAATACGGCAGTGTCCATGTGCCGGATCTCTGGCGTGTGGAAAGCTTTGCCCAGGTCTATCATCTGGTGTCCACGGTCAAAGGGGTCCTGCGGCCTGAAATCAATCATGCGGCCGCATTCAAGGCCTGTTTCCCAGGCGGAAGCATCAGCGGCGCGCCGAAAAAACGCGCGATGGAGATCATTGCCGAACTGGAAGAGCACCCCCGCGGTTTGTACACCGGGGCCGTGGGCTACTTTGGGTTCGATGGGCAAAGCCAGTGGAACATCGCCATCCGCACCGCCGTGCAGCAAGGGGAGGAAATCAGTTTCCATGTCGGCTCCGGAATTGTGGCCGACAGCGTTCCTGAAAAGGAGTGGGAGGAAACCCTGCACAAATCTGCAGGGCTGCTCTCCGCCTGGACGTAGACCGGTTCTCAAAATTACCGATGCGTTCGCCGGTTCAAGATGACATTCTTTTCAAGAACCGGTCTAGCGGCACGGGAAATGTGCAGTCCGCAATCTTAAAACCGGGCAAAATGCCCATGGAATTTGGAGAGCACGCGTTAATATTTCCACCAATCCGTTGATTACAAGCAAGTTACAACAACAGTCATTGCGAGGCACATTCTTCGCTGGTGGAGAGAGGTCTGAATGCATTCCGCTTTCAGAACCCAAGCCAGCCCTATGAAACTCAACCTCTTCATGCTCGGCCTCCTGGCCGCACTTGGCCTCTCCAGTTGCTCGACTTATGTGGAGCAGGATCCCGGCTATGTGGCCGTGACCCCCGGTTACATTTATCGCGGCCCGCCGCACCATCACCGCCCACCTTACTACGGCAGCCGTCTCTACTATGAAGGGGGACAACCGGTGGAGTATTCTTCCACCACCCGTTACTACGAGGGCGGCGGCCGGACCGTGCATACACACACCCGCACTGGCGTGGCAGTCGTCCGTTAAGGGCTGGCCAGACCTCAAAATTCGCCCGGGGCAGAGTCGCATGTTGCCCTTGTCTTTCGGGCAAACCATTGAATGGTCGGCGGTAACCAGCCATGAAACGCTTTGTTACCGCCGCCCTGTTGCTTGCCCTCTGCCTCTCCTTCGTTGGCTGCAAAAGCCCCACCCGCAACCGGCCTAACTATGGCTGGGGCAATTCCCGCCCCATGATTTAAGCGGGATTTATCCCGGCGTCCGGGCAGGCACCTTGTTCGCGATTACACTCCGTATTTTTGACGGAACTGACGGGGAGTCATGCCCGTGCGTTTGCGGAACTGCTGGGTGAATGCGCTTTGGTCGCAGAAGCCGTGATCCAGCGCGATATCTGCCAGAGTGTCCGCGCTCTGGGTCAAAGCCTCCGCCGCAGCCTGGATGCGCAGCCGCATCACCAGTTCATGTGGTGTGACGCCCATGGCCTCGCGAAGCTTGCGCTGCAGCTGCCGCTCTGATACCCCCGCTCTGCGGGCGAGTTCCGCCGCAGACAGGTTCTCTTTCAGATGTCCGCGCACCACCTTCACCGCAGCGGCCACTTCCCTCACGGCATGCTGGGTGCCCGGATCCTCACAACGGCGGCTCAAGCCCATGATGCCGATGATCTGGCCATCCTGGCCCCACACAGGCAGCTTGGTGGTCATGAACCAACTCAGAGCCCGTTGTTCATCCAGCCAAAGCTCCAGCCGGTTGACCACCCCTTTGCCGGTGCGGAGAATTTCTTCGTCATCTTTGCGGAAGGCCAGTGCCACATCGGGAGGGAAGAAGTCGGCATCGGTTTTGCCTGCGAAATCTGACTCCGTCTTGAGTCCCAGGCGTTCCAGTTTGGCCGCGTTGGCGGTGATCATCCTCCCTTCCGCGTCTTTGACAAAGAAGAAGACGCCCGGCAGATGATCAAACATCTGCTTCAAGCTTTGGGGATCGGCCATCCGGGAAAAGAATGCGGCCTGCAAAGGCGTCCGGCTCATGAGTCAAATTTAACAAAAGTTGTCGGGGCCTCACAAGACGCCAGCCCTTTTCCATCCATACACTCCGCTCATGCACAAATTTCTTCTTTTGCTCCTGGCAGCCCCGGCCCTTTTTGCGGCCGAGGCGGATGTGATCATTTTCGGCGGGACGCCCGCAGGCATCAGCGCTGGCGTCGTGGCTTCACGGGAGGGTGCATCGGTCATCATTCTCGAGCCCACTGCATGGATCGGCGGCATGGTCACTGGCGGGCTTTGCAAAAGCGATGTCGGGAAGGAGCAGACCATCGGCGGGTTTCCCCGGGAATTTTTTGCCCGAGCTGCAGCGGCCAAACCTGACACGCCCATGTGGTATGCGGAGCCAAGCGTCAATCTCAGCACTTTTGAAGCCATGCTCAAAGAAAGCGGCGTGAAAGTGCTGACCCGGCAGGCCATCCAGTCCGTCAGCAAAGAAGGTGCTCGCATCACCTCGCTGACCACCACCGATGGCATCACCTACAAGGGCAAGGTGTTTGTCGATGCCTCCTATGAAGGCGATCTCATGGCCGGTGCCAGGGTCAGTTACAAGGTCGGCCGCGAAGGCCGCTCCCAGTATGGTGAAGGGCTGGCGGGTTATTGCCCGATGCCAATCCGCCCGCGCACCGTGGAGATCATGGAAAGCGACTGCCCCAGCATCGGCGGCAAAGGGCCCAGCTACATCCATGGCACACCCGTCTCCATCCCGGCACTGGACAGCCAGGGACAGCCCATCTTTGGCGTCACCAAAGCACCGGCGCTGGAGCCGGGCAGCGCGGACAAGCTGACCCAGTCCTACAACTTCCGCATCTGTGTGACCCAGCGGCCCGACATCAACATCCCTTTCCCCAAACCAGCCGGCTATGATCCCGCCAAGTATGAGCTTCTCCTGCGTCTCATCCAGGCCTTCCCCGGCATCCGCTTTGGCAGGCTCTTCCATCTCGGCGATGTGGCTAACGGAAAGTATGACCTGAACGCCCAGGGCCTTTTCTCAACGGACTATCCGGGAGCTAACACCGGCTACCCGGATGGTGACGCCACCACACGCGCCCGCATCTGGCAGGATCATGTGGACTTCATCCAGGGCATGCTGTGGTTCCTGGGCCATGATGAGCGGGTACCTCAAAGCCTCCGCGACCAATGCAACTCCTGGGGCCTGTGCAAAGACGAGTTTGCCGACAACAACCACTGGCCTTATGCCCTTTACATCCGTGAAGGCCGGCGCATGACCGGCGACTATGTCATGGTGCAGAAGGACCTGCAAAACGACATCTTCAAGGATGACTCGGTGGGCATGGGGTCATTCGTCATCGACTGCCACATCGTGCAACGCATCGTCGCCGAAGACGGCACCGTCCGGGACGAGGGCAGCTTTCCGGACGCCCCGGCCCTGCCTTACCAGATCCCCTACCGGAGCCTGACGCCCAAGCAGGCTGAATGCGAAAACCTGCTGGTGCCTGTGTGCCTTTCCGCCAGCCACATCGCCTACTGCTCACTGCGGATGGAACCTGTGTACATGGCCATGGGACATGCCTCCGGACTGGCCGCGGTGATGGCCGTGAAAGCCGGGAAACCGGTTCAGCAGATCGACACCCCCTCCCTGCGCGCAAAACTCGCCGAACAAAAAGCAGTGTTGGAACTTCCGGAGATGGCCAGCATGGTCCGCTCCTCAAAGCTGCCGGGGATTGTCATGGATGAACAGGAAGCAGAGCGCGTGGGACATTGGCAAGGCAGCACCTACGGCAAGCCGGTGGACGGCTCCAGCCGCCACGACGAGAACGCAGAGAAAGGAGCCAAGAGTGTCATCTACACCCTGAAGGTCATGGAACCCGGGTCGTATGAAGTCCGCATCTCCTATGCCAGCGCACCGAACCGCGCCAGCAACGTGCCGGTCAGCATTCATCACGCCAAGGGCACCGAAACCCTTCTGGTGAACCAGAAAAAAGCACCGCCTGTGGACGGGCTGTTTCTCAGCCTGGGCACCTTCGAGTTTGCCAAAGACTCGCCTGCGGTGATCACCATCAGCAACAAGGACACCAACGGTATCGTGGGTGCAGATGCGGTGCAACTGCTGAAGAAATAACCGCATCTGGTCTCCTTTTGAGACCAGTCAGAGGCGGATGCGGACTGGCGTTTAAACTGCCCAGACCGGTATCCGCCCTTGTTGACGACAAGGTACAGGGTGTCGGGAACTCCAACCTCCGGCCTCTCATGAAGCATCTTTTTTCCCCGCTCCTCCTGCTGTCCGCCGCCTGTCTCTCAGCCGCCGAACCGGCTGAACCCCGTGACATCGGGTCCCGCTGGGAACTGTTTCTGGACAGCTGGCTCGTCGCCTCCCAGAACGGCGTGGAGCGGGTGCTGCATGAACCGGTGAGGCGAGAAGTCGTGCTGAAAACTGACCAGCCCTGGGAAGGGCCTGCCTGCGGCTACTTCTCAGCCATTCAGGACGGCAAGAAAGTGCGTCTCTACTATCGCGGCTCCACAGGCGGTCCGGACAATTCGCAAAGCCAGGTGACATGCGTCGTGGAGAGCACAGACGGCATCCGTTTCACACGGCCGAAACTCGGCCTGATTGAGGTCAATGGATCCAAGGACAACAACGTCGTCTGGCGTGGCGTGGAGTCGCACAACATGGCCGTTTTCCTGGACCGCAACCCGGCGGCCAAGCCCGAGGAAAAGTATAAGGCCCTGGGTGGAGTGAAGGAGCCCGGCAAAAACTGGCTGCAGGGAGAGACTCCGGGCGGTTTGTATGCTTTTGGTTCGGCAGACGGCCTCCACTGGCACAAGATCCGCACCGAGACAGTGCTGAGCAAAGGCACCTTTGACTCTCAAAACGTGGCTTTCTGGGATGCTCCCCGGAACCGCTATGCGAGCTACAGCCGCATCTTCACCAACAAGATCCGCGACATCCAAAGCAGCCACTCCGCCAACTTTCTGGACTGGGGCGAAGCCACCGGCAACCTCTATGAAGATGGGGTGCCGAGGGAGCACTTTTACACCTCTGCCACGGTTCCCTGCCCCACCGCTCCGCATGTGCTGGTGGCCTTCCCAAAACGTTATGTACCCGGGCGAAAAAAGGTGCCCAGCCACCCGGAAAGAGGCGTCTCCGACACCGTCATCATGAGCAGCCGCGACGGCGTCCACTGGGACCGCAGCTTTCTCGAAGCCTGGCTCCGGCCTGGCCCGGACCAGGGTAACTGGACCGAAAGAAGCAACATGGTCACCTCCGGCATTGTGGAAACCAGCCCCACGGAATGGTCGCTCTATGCCAGCGAGCATTACCGCACTCCCAGCCACCGGCTGCGCCGCCTGAGCATCCGCAAACAGGGCTTTGCCTCCATGCATGCAAGAGCAGGCAAAGGTGAGTTTGTCACCCATCCCTTCCGTTTTGAGGGCAAACGTCTGCTTCTGAACAGCTCCACCTCCGCAACAGGCAGCATCCAGGTTGAAATCCAGGACACCACGGGCAAACCCATCCCAGGTTTTGCGCTGGCGGACATGCCGGAGATGTATGGCGATGAAATGGAAGCTGAAGCCAGGTGGAAAAAGAACCCGGATCTGGCCCAGCTCAGCGGCAAGGAAATCCGCCTGCGCATTGCCATGCGGGATGCTGATCTTTATGCTCTGCGCTTTGCTCCCTGACCTCTGTTCCACCCTGCTCTCATGAAACTCCGCCCCTCCCGAATCCTGCGCGAGCTGCGCGCCGGCCTCTCTCCCACGGTCATCAAGCTGAACCTCGGGGATCCGCGCATCATCGAGCTGGCAGGTCTGGCCGGGGCCTCAGCCGTCTGGCTCTGCAACGAGCATGTGCCCAACGACTGGCTGAACCTGGAGCACCAGATCCGCGCGGCCAAGCTGCATGACCTGGACACGATCGTGCGGGTAAACAAGGGAGGCTACAGCGAGTACGTCAAACCCTTCGAATGCGATGCCACGGCCATCATGGTACCCCACATCACCAGCGCTGACGAAGCGCGGCAGGTGGTGGACATGGTGCGCTGCCGACCGCTGGGCAGCAAGGCCCTCGACGGAGGCAACATGGACGGTCTTTTCTGCCAGGTGCCGCTGTCCGAATACACCCACCACTGCAACACCGAGAAACTGGTGATCCTCCAGATCGAATCACCCGAGGGACTGGAGCAGGTGGAGGAGATCGCGGCGGTGCCGGGGTTTGACGCACTGCTGTTTGGTGCTGGTGACTTCAGCCACCGTGTGGGGCTGCTGGGCCA
>DASWXG010000337.1:0-4507 GCA_036405615.1 Prosthecobacter sp.
TGACTCGATTTCAAGTGACTTGCCTGCTCCGCTTACTGCTGAAGAATTGGCGACCCCGCCGCCAGGGGAAATTCGAAGAATTGGGCTGCGTTCGGTTGGCTCTTCCAGGGCGGCCCTCCAGGCCGTCCTCGCCGCTGTCCCTACTGCTGAGCATTCTAATCCCAACTACAATGTTGCCTCTTTGGCGCTTCAGAAACTTGACCTGGTCATCCAGGGGCGACGACAGGATCAACTTTTTGGCTTGATTGAACACATGGCCGTGCTCCACGAGGCCGCTTCGATTGACAGTAATCCGCACTTTGTTCGGGAAGCTTCAGCAGCTCTGAGGAAGGTTAAAATGACGATTATTGACGAGATGGCTGCTTATGCTTTGTCGCAAAACGCTGTAGTGTCGCCGCCTCTGTTTCTCTTGTTTATCGACGCTTTTAACAGATGCTCGATTCTCGAGATGGGAGATTGGGAAGATAAACCCATTCCGTTTTCGGAGGCCGAGTTGATGATTATTGATCCCATTGCAGTGGTTGCCAGGATTAAGACCCAGCCGTGGGAAAACGCCGAGAAATTCCTCGGAGGGGCAACTGCTACCGAGGCTTTCAGCCAATACGCTTCTTCTGGGGATGGATCTCTTTTCTGGAAAAGCAAATTTTTAGGCAATGAGGCAAATATCACAGGTAAATGGAATGAATTGGCCGCCTGGGTTGCCCGAGAAAAAGCAGCAAATCAGTGAACTGGTAAATGCGAGTATAAGATAGTGCTTTAACGAAGGCTTCCTCTACCGCGCCCTGGAAAACGGGCACTTGGCCGAGTCGAGATCCGGCAGGTTTTGTGGGCGGCCCAAATCTGTATGCCTATGTGCAGCAGAACCCTTGGACGAGGTTTGATCCGCATGGGTCATGAAGCTATAGTTCTTTTGGTAAAGGCGCGCTTAAAGCTGTCGTTGGTGTAGTTATTGTTGGCTTAGGAGTTGCTGCGATTGCTGCTGGTGGAGTCCAGGCATGCCGGAAGGAATTCTCCCGAATATCATCAGTTGGTTCGCGACAGGATGGACGCAGTGGATTGTTGCTCCGCTGGTGGTAATGCTTAGACCCCCAGCCTCCGCCCCCACGCCCTTCCGTTAAAACTTGCCCTCCACCGGGGTTGTGGTGCATCATTCGCGCCCCTGTGAAATTCTTTTTCCGCCTCCTGCTGCTCACCGGACTGAGCGCCCTGACGGGTGCTGCCTGGGTGGCTCATCGTGCCGAAAACCCGGCGGTGGTGGAGGCTGCCAAGCCCGGGGGGAGGCAGAGGGAGCTGGTGGATGACCTGAAACAGGCGGCCATCAAGCGCTCCGCCGTTTTCGAAATCAGCGAAGCGGAGATCAACCGGCATCTTGCCAAGGCTCTGTCAGGCAGCCTTCCGAAAGATTTCTCCTGGGCAAAGTTTGAGCGCGTGGCGCTTGAACTGGATCCGGATGTGGCCCGGGCCACCCTGCTGTGGGATGTGCATGGGCATCGCAGCAGTGCGACGGTGGATTTCAAAGTGCTGCGTCAGAACGACAGTTTCCGCATTGAGGTGGTGGGTGGCAAATACGGGCATCTCACTGTCCCGCACGGCCTGCTCAGGCCTCTGGCCCCGGCCCTCGAAAAGCTGGCCGCGGTGCTGCAGGATGAGATCCAGGCGCTTTTTCAGATGAACCAAATCCAGATCGCACAGGACAAACTCGTGCTTGATCCCCGCTTCCCGTAGATTCCCCCGCCGCATGTTCCGCGCTGCTGTTTCTTTTCCGCTCTTTGCGGCCTGTTCTCTGGTCATCGTCCCCTCGCTGGCCCGCGGCCAGAATGGCGCGCCACCTCCTGTGCCGCCCGCCGTGCCCGTCCCAGCTGCTCCGGGTAGCGCAGCCCCGGTGATGCCTGTGGCCCCGCCGTTGCCGGGTCAACTGCTGGCGGCGCCCGCGCCGGCTCCGGAAAAGCCGTTGCCGCTTCCCCCGGTCCCTGCTGCGGGTCTGGTGCCCAACACGCCGCTGGCCAAAGCCCAGCCGGCCTCTTCCACCAGCACCAGCGGCCAGTTCATCGTTCATGGCGAGGAACTGACGTTGCGTAGCGCTCTGTCCAGCAAGTGTGAGGAATTTTCCACGGAACTGCGTGCCCTTTTGCATGACAAGCAGCCATGGAAGCTGCCGGTGGTGGTTCTGCTGAACACGGGTGAGAAAGCCCGCAAAGCCGACAAGGCTGTGTCCACCGTCATCTCCCAGCTGACGCATGGCGGCTTCCACATGCAGGTCAATGTCAACATGCGGCCCGACCTCCGGCCCGCCGACCTGCGCAAGGAAATCGTCCGTGCCCTGCTGGCGGAGCGGATTTTGCGCGACCAGAAGGAGATCACCTCCACCCGTAAGCTGCTGCTGCCGGACTGGCTGTTCCTGGGCGCTCTGGAGGCCATGGACTACCGCCAGCGCGCCCGGCCCAGCGCGCTGTTTGCGGCGATCTTTAAAAGCGGCAAGATCTTCGGCATTGAAGAGATCATCGAGGCCTCGGCCTCGGACATTGAGGACGCCCTTTCCAAAACCATCTACCAGACCTCCTGCTGCGCCCTTGTGATGGCGCTGCTCGACCAGCCGGACAGCGGCCTGCGGATGGACAAGTTCCTCAACTCCCTCGCCAACGACCCCCGCAGCGAGCGTGAACTTCTGAACCACTGGTTTCCCGGTTTTGCCTCCACCGAGGCCAGCCTGAACAAATGGTGGGCCTTGCAGCTCGCCACCCTGGCCAATCCGGGCGTTGCCGAACCGCTCAGCCCCCAGGATACTGTGGCTGCCCTCGAAGAAGCCCTGACTTTCCACTACGAAGCAAAGGCTTCCGAAGTGCCCCGCAGCACCCGCAGGGTTCCGTTGGTGCCCAAAGAGGCTCCTCCGTCTCCTGTGCCCGACCATGCTCCGGTGGCAGCCGTTCACAGACCGTCTCCAGAGCGCGAACGCAGCGTCACCAAAACCGAGGATGAGCCTCCGGCACCTGCACCAGCGGAAGAGCAGGCCAAAGAAAAACGTGGCTTCATGAGCCGCCTCAACCCTTTCGCGAAGGCCAAGACCAGCGATGATGAAATCGCGGCCGCCATCGACGAAGCTGCCAAAGCCGAAGCCCGAAGCCAGACCCCTGGGGCTGATCTCCCGCCCGCCGCGACAGCCGCTGTGGAACAGGCCCCGCCTTCGGCCTCTGCACCCGCTCCTGCAGCCTCGGCTTCCCAGGGGCGGAAACCTCTCTTTGACCGCTGGTTTGGCGATGAGGAAAAAGCCAAGACCGGGACTGAAGACAAGGCAGAGACGGCTGCTGCTCCCAAAGAAAACGAAAAGCCCACCCAGGCTGAAAGCAAGGCTCCTGCTCCCGCCAAGCCCGCTGATGCTGCGCCAGCCGCAGCACCTGCCGTCACCAAGGTGAAAGAAAAAGAGAAGTCCAAGCCCAAGGAGACTCCTCCTGTTGTTCCCGCAGCCCCCTCCACCGCAGAAGAACCGCCGAAAGAGGACGGCAAGAAACCTTCCAATCTCAACCCGCTGAACTGGTTCAAGGGAGGTAAGAAAGACAAGGCACCGGATGCAACCCCCGCAGGGCCTGAAACGGAGCCGGCCAAGGCTCCTGAGAAAGACAAGAAGGCTTTCAACCAACTGAATTCAGATCCTTTGCTGGATCAGCTGCTCGCAGGGCAACCTGTGGTCGGAATGATCGCCCAGGAAGTGGCGGTGGAAGCCGACAAACCTGCCGTCCCTGGCAAAAAAGGCTTTCTGGGAATCTTTGGCAAAAAGAAGGCTGAAAAGGATGCCGCCGAGGTGGAGGCCCCTCAAAAACCGGCGTCGGAGCCTGCCGCAAAACCGGCTGCTGCTTCCAAGCCAGCCCCGGCCCCTACGGCTGCCCCCAAACCTGCCGCCGCCCCGAAACCGGTGGCTGAATCTCCCCCGGCAGCCCCTGCCGAGGAAGAGGCCGCACCTGCCGCCAGCAACAAAGCGAAACGACAGACGCTGAAGCTGAACCTCTTTGGTGACGGCAAAAAAGAGAAGGAAGAGGCGGCCCAGGAGAAGCCCGCCGAAGACAGTGCTATGCCGGAGGAACAGGCAAAACCTGCATCACCTCCCCCAGCCGAGGTTCCTAAAAAGCAGGAGAGCGCTCCTCCTCAAGAATCGCCAGAGGAAGAGCCTGCCAAGACCGCCGGCAAACCCAAACGCCAGACTTTGCGCCTGAACCTGTTCGGCTCGGACAAGAAGGACGAATCCCCGGAGGAGCCGAAGGAATCTGCGCCCGAACCCGAGATGGCCACGGCGACCCCGGCCCCCTCCACGCCGCCACCGGCGGCCCCCGAGCCTCCCGCCCGGCCAAGGCCCAAACCAGCACCTGCAAAAACGGCGGCTTCATCCAAGAATGACGAAATCGTCAAGGCATCCATCTCGGTGGAGGACTATGCCGCCATCTCCAAACGCAAGGATCTGGCGAAGATCATGGAGCCCAACGTCAACTCCCTGGTCGCGCTGCAAAGCCGCTCCTCC
>DASWXG010000338.1:0-2812 GCA_036405615.1 Prosthecobacter sp.
TGCGTTCACCTTATGAGGGTAGCACGGTTTTTGCCAAGCTGATCAACCGCGTGTTCCTGGAGTCACCAACGGTTGTTGCCCATCGTAACCGCATTGTCTACCTGGTGGAGCGTTTGCATGAAGAGGCTGAGCGCGCGCAGGCCGAAGGCCGTCGTCTGCGGGTGTTCAATCTGGGTTGCGGCCCCGCGCAGGAGGTCCAGCGCTTTATCAGTACGGATTCCTTGAGTGATCATGTGGACCTTACTCTGGTGGACTTTAATGACGAGACCCTGGAACATACCCGTGCGACTTTGGAGGGATTGCGCCAGCAGCATGGACGCACAACCGGGCTGGAGTTCATGAAGAAATCCGTTCACCAGATGCTCAAGGAAGCCGGGCGGCCCCAGGGGGGCGGCGGCGGTTATGACCTTGTGTACTGTGCCGGACTTTTCGACTACCTTTCGGACCGTGTCTGCAAACGGCTCCTGGAGATTTTTTACGACATGGTGGCCCCGGGCGGCTTGCTCATTGCCACCAACGTGCATGCCCGCAACCCATCCCGGCACTGGATGGAATGTGTCATGGACTGGCATCTGGTTTATCGCGACGACGACGGCTTCCTGGCTCTGGCCCCGTCACGGGCCCCGGCCGGCACCTCGGTGATCAAGGCCGAAGAAACGGGGGTCAACATCTTCCTGGAGGTGCGCAAGGCAATGCATGGCTAGCCCGGCCTCCAATGACAGGCGCCTCTACTGGCGCGCCTTTGAAGAGGACGAGGTGCTCATCCGGCGGCGCAATTATCAGATCTGTGCCCTGGTGGCCATGATCTTCATGCCTGCGGGCTTTACCCTGGACTACTTCGTCTATGATGCAGAGCGCATGTGGCTCTTCTTGCCGGCGCGTGTCATCAGCGGTCTTTGCATGCTTGGCATCTGGTTTGCTTTGCGCGCTTCGCGGTCGGTCAATGCGGTACGTTTCTGGGGCCTGTGCTGCGGCCTGCCGCCCATCCTCTCCATCGCCTGGATGATCCATCGCAACGGGGGAGCTGAGTCACCCTACTACGCAGGCATGAACCTCATTCTGGTGGGGGCGGCCTTGCTCATGCGCTGGACCACGGCGGACAGCGTCATCATTGTCAGCCTGACCATGGTCTCCTATGCGCTGGCCTGCATGGGCAGCGATCTCAGCGCCAATCGTGGACTCCTTTTCAACAACCTCTATTTCCTCTCGGTCACGGGGTTGATGACCGTGCTGGGGACCTGGATCTACACCGGGGTCCGTTTTAACGACTTCATGCTGCGGCGCAGGCTGAACGAGAAGAGTTCTGAGCTGCTGGATGCCAACGCCCAGCTGGAGGAGCGCAAGGGCCAGTTGGAAGAACGCAAAGCCGAGCTGGAAGAAAGCAACGCCAAGCTGCGCGAGCTCGACGAAACCAAAAGCCGCTTCTTTGCCAACGTCAGTCACGAACTGCGCACACCGCTCACTCTGCTCATCGCCCCCATTGAATCCCTCATGGGCCGGAAGGACCAGCTCAGTGACGATCAAAAGACTGACCTTCTGGCCACCATGCACAGCAACGCGATGCGCTTGCTGAAACTCATCAACGACCTCCTGGATCTCGTCCGCCTGGAGTCCGGAACCATCCAGATCCGTCGCGCTCCCGTGTCTCTGGAGGAATTTGTCCGCGGGCTGGGCAACGCTGTCGCCGGCGTGGCCAAGGACAAGCGCATCCACCTGAACGTGGAGTGCCAGTCAGGGCTGGGGCGCGTGCAGGCCGATGCCGAAAAACTGGAGCGCATCTGCCTAAACCTTCTCTTCAACGCCCTCAAGTTTACTCCAGCGGGCGGCACAGTTTCCCTGCATGCCATCCGGGACGAATCCTGGATCCGGCTGGAGGTGCGGGACACCGGGGTCGGCATTGCGCCGGAAAACATCAATAACATTTTCAGCCGCTTCTGGCAGGCCGACACCTCCTCCCAGCGCAAGTTCCAGGGCATGGGCATCGGCCTTTCCCTCGTGAAGGAGATTGCCGAAGCCCACGGTGGCAGTGTTTCTGTGACCAGCGAGCGCGGCAAAGGTACCACCATGTCCGTCCTCCTGCCTTACGAAGAGGCTGCCGAGGCTGCCGCTCCGGCCGAGGAAGAAACCCAGGACATGGCCCCGGCCGCCCAGAAGGAGTGGATCAGCGATCTCTACCGCCGTGCGGAGATGTTCCCGGCCATGACCTCCCTTCAGGCGAGCCTGAAGCCGGTGGAAGTGGGCTTGCGGCGCAGCAAGAAACCCAAGCTGCTCATCGCAGATGACGAGCCGGACATGCTGCGTTTCCTGCGCACCCAGCTGAGTGAGGGCTTTGAAGTCATCGAAGCGGTGGACGGCCATCAGGCCGTGGAAAAGGCTGCCCAGTTCCTGCCGGACATCATCCTTTCTGACATGATGATGCCGGAAAAAGACGGCCTGCAGGTCTGCCGCGAGCTGCGGGAGCGCACCTCCACCCGCAACATTCCCGTCGTCCTGCTCACCGCCCGCGCGGATGAGAAGACCAAGATTGACTGTCTCATGGCCGGAGCCAGTGACTTCCTGGGCAAGCCGTTCTCTCTCACCGAGCTTTCTGTGCGGCTGAAAAACCTCACCGACTCCCATCTCTACCAGCGGGAGCTGGCGCAGCAGAAGCAGCGTCTTGAAGCAGCGCTGGAGCAGATCAAGGAAACCGAGGCCATGCTGGTGCGGAATGAAAAGCTGGCATCGCTGGGCCGCCTCAGCGCCGGCTTGATCCACGAGATTAACAATCCGCTCAACTATGCCAAGCAGGCTCTCTTTGTCCTGCGGGACACGG
>DASWXG010000339.1:0-8668 GCA_036405615.1 Prosthecobacter sp.
CAGCCCCTACGTTCAGCGCGAATCTTTCACCGGTGAATCCGAACGCTTCCAGCGCATCGGTGCACAGGAATTCGAAAAGCGCACGGGCCGCCGTGAAAAGACCAAAGTCAAGGAGGCCCCGCTCTCCTTCCGTCACATCACCAACGAGGATTACACCCTGGCGAACGTCCTGGACAAAATCGACAAACGCAAGATGGGCGCAGCCGGAACCGGCCTCCCTCAGGCTTACGTCGAAAGCCACGCCGCCGGTTACAACCGCCTGTGTGACCGTGTCATTCTCTCGTCCGTCCTGGGCCCTGCTTATGATGGCGAGAAGGCAACCAGCGCTTCTGTCGTCAATCTCGGCAACAGCAACCTGATTGCTGACAACTACAAGCTCGGTGCCGCTGGCGGCCTGACGTATGCCAAGATGGTTCACGCTCTGGTCATGCTTCAGCAGAACAGCCACCTCTCGCCAGACGCCGCCAAGGTGGTCCTGGCCTGCACCCCGCTGGACCTGGAAAGCGTGTACGACTCTGTGGATCCAGAGGAAAGCAGCCTTCGCAGCCGCATCCTGGATGTGATCGAAGGCCGGTCTGACAAGCTTGGCGGCTTCCAGATCGTCAAAACCACCATCTATGATGCCACCATGCCGGGCAGCAGCGCGACCAACCGTCGCCTCGCAGCCTGGATGTACGGCGGCGCTCGCTTCAATGAGGGCACCCGGGAATCCCGCATGGATGAGCTCGATACGCAGAACTATGACCTTCAGGTGTATTCCTCCGGCTATGTCGGCGGAACCCGCATGGAGGAAGCTCTGGTCGTCGGCATTGACTGCAAGATTGCCTGAAACTGACGGCTGAACCTCAAACCTGATTCCTCTCTCCATTTATGGCAAATCTCACCGCTTCCGCAACGTGGCTGGCCCAAGCTTCGGTCCCGGCCCGTCTTCCTGACGGCTTCGGCCTGAACCGCGAAGTCCGCCGCTTCATCGAGAAATACACCTTCGACGCCGCCCCGGCTGCCAATGACCTGATTCCTCTGGTCAGGATGCAGCCCGGCGGGAACGTGAAGCTGATTCCTCACCTGTCTCGCATCTCTCACCAGGGCGCGGGCACCACTCTGACGGTTTCCCTTGTGGACTCCGCCGGAGCCGTCCTGTTCGCCGCTGTGAACGCTCTCACGGCAGGCGGCATCAACTTTGGAGGCGAAGACCTGGAAGTCCCGCTTCCTGCTGACGGCCAGCTTTTCCTCAAGCTGGCAACCGAGGCGGACGTTGTCGCGAATGACGTTCTCCAGGTGTCTCTCGCGTTTGTTCAGGAGTGATGACCCTGGACTGTGTTGGGCATGGCGAGGGCGGGCGGATAGACACCGCCCGCCCTTTTTTCTTTTCCACCTATGACACCCGTTGAAATCTGCAATCACGCGCTCTCCAGGCTGGGGGAAGCGAGGATTCTCTCCTTGGATGATGGCAACCGCGTTGGCCGTCTCTGCAAACTCCATTATGGCCCGGCCCGGGATCAGGTGCTGAGGTGCCATCCCTGGTCTTTTGCAAAGGATCGCGCCACTTTGTCGGCCATTGCTCAGGCTCCCGCTTTCGGCTGGGCAAAGCAGTTTCAACTCCCGTCTAACTGCCTGCGTGTTCTCACCCTGAACGGAGAGACAGAAGAGGAAGGAGAAGAGTTCGCCGTAGAGGCTGGCAAGCTGCTCACCGATGCGCAGTCGGCGAACATCCGGTACATCTTCAGAGCGGAAGACACCAGCGGGTATGATCCTCTGGCCGTGGATGCCATCGTGGTCTTGCTGGCTGCAAAGATGGCCGTGGACCTCACCAGTTCCACCTCGAAAGCGGAGGGGCTGAGATCCGAGTATGAGAGGCTGACAAAGCCCCTGGCAGTCACTGTGAACGCTCAGGAGTCCAAGCCTCGGAAGAACTACATGGCGGGCGTCATTGCCGCGTCTCCCATCATCGCCGCCCGCTTCGGTGGCCAGACCGTCCCGCAGACTGAGCCATGAGCGCCCATATTCTCATCAACTCGTTCAACGGTGGCGAACAATCCCCGCAGTTGGAGGCCCGCACGGACATCAACAAGCACCGCAGCGGGTGCCGGAAAATGTGGAATTTTGTCCCGCGCACTTTCGGCGGTGCCCACTCCCGGCCCGGCATGGTGTTTCGCGGTGCTGCAAAGTCTCCCCTGGTGGGCAACAAGACCCGCCTGCTGGAGTTCGCGTTCTCCGAAACAACCAGCCTCATCATTGAGATGGGGAACCAGTATCTCCGCTTTTGGCGCGATGGTGATTTGGTGCATATCTCGGATGCCCCGGTGTGGGTGCTGGATGCTGGCCTTGCACGGAAGAAGGGTGACTTTGTGAAGCGGTCGGGCGTTCTTTTTTACGCCCTTCAGGATCACAACTCCATTTCAGCGAGTGAACCGCAGGCCGGGGCGTCCTGGCAAGATTACTGGATCCAGCAGGACATTTACGAAGTTCCCGCTCCCTGGACCACGGCGCAGCTTTTCGACGTGCAGTACTATCAGGTGAATGACGTGGTCCGCCTGGTTCATCCCGATGTGGAGCCGCAGAAGCTTTCCCGGCTGGCAGATGACCGGTGGACCCTGGCCCCGGTGGATTACACTTGGCCTCCGTTCGGAGACGAGAACGTGACCGATGTGACCATGACCATCTCTCACACTTCCGGCACCGGTCGCACTCTCACCGCCTCGGCAGATACTTTCCTTCCCGGCCATGTCGGCGGGCACTTCCTCATTGCCCATCGGCGGGAAAATAGCTCGGTGGAACTGAACCTGTTTCTTTCCGGCCACAATGAAAGCTGGGTCACTGGCAAGGCTTACGTGACCGGCGACACTATCCACCATCGCGGCCAATACTGGCTTTGTTCGAACAACCACACCGCAGGGGCAGCGAACGAGCCGGGGGTAGGCACGGGGTACCTCAGCTTCTGGAATGCGCAGTCCGGAGGAACCTACACTTCCGCCAGCCTGCGGGTTGTCGGTCAATGGCAGTTCTTCACCTATGAAAGCTGGGCTGGAACGATCTACATTGAGCGGTCAGAGGACAACGGGACCACCTGGGAAGTCCTGCGCAGCTACACGGGCAACAATGACAAGAACGTGGAGAGCAGCGGGACGCAGGACAATGAAGCCCTGCTTCGCGCCCGGTTCGTGGACACCGTTGTGGATGGTGTTGTGACGCCTGACGGCCGCTGTGTGTTGGAAGCCATCGAGCCGAAGGTTGAAGGGTATGTAAAGGTCACCGCCATCACCTCTCCCACGGTAGCAACAGTGGATGTCATTCGCTCCATCTACGCCACCACCGCGACAAAGTACTGGCGGGAAGGATCATGGAGCGATGCCCGCGGCTGGCCCCGCACGGTGACCATGTTCGAACAGCGCATCATCTACGGCGGCAGCCGGGCGTTTCCACGCAATATCTGGGGCAGCGCGATCGGTGACTTCGATCATTTCCGGTACACCACTCTGGAAGATGCCGGGTTTTCCTATCTGCCCAACGGCCGGCCGAACATCATCCAGTGGTTGATCGGCAAGGCGGCTCTCATGGTGGGCACCCTGGGCGATGAACTGGTTTCCACCGGCGCGAATCAGCAGACCACAATTTCCCCGAACTCGGTGAACATCCGGCCACAGTCAGACTTTGGGAGCGCCCATCTTCCGGCCCTGCTTGCCAATGACATTGTGCTCTTTGTGGAGGCAGACCGGCGCACCCTGCGAGAGTTTGTGTTCTCCTTCGACTCTGACGGCTTCGTGGCTCAACGGATGACCCTGTTGGCGAATCACATCACCAGGGGCGGCATTGTCCAGATGGCCCTGGCGAAGAAACCGGAGGCCATTGTCTGGGCTGTGACCGGAGACGGGCGGCTGATCGGCATGACGTATGAACGTCTTCAGGAGGTTGTCGCGTGGCACCAGCACCCTACGGACGGCTTTGTGGAGTCGGTGGCCGTAGTCCCCGGCACAGCACCTGCAGCCGATGAAGTTTGGATTGTGGTCCGCAGGCAGGCAGACGGAAACCCGGTGCGATATCTGGAACGCTTGGATCCGCTGCACTGGAACAAGGTCGAAGACGGGAATCAGTCCTACCTCATCTGTTCAGACTCGGCCCGCGCTCAGGAGTTCGACCCTCCTGTGACCACCGTGCCCAATCTGGAGCACTTGGAAGGGCGGGAGGTGGTTGTCCTGGTGGATGGTGCAGTGCATCCCAAGCGCACAGTCACAGACGGCGAGATTGAATTGCAGTTGCCCGGCTCGGTGGTGGTGGTGGGACTGCCCTTTGTGGCAACACTGGAGCCTAACGAGATTGACCTTCCGCTTCCTGACGGTTCCAGCCGGGCCCGCAAGATGCGGATTGACCGCGTTCAGCTTCAGATGTGGCAGTCCCTGGGCTGCGAGGTCCGCCACGGGCAAGACACGGAATGGGAGGAGATCCTTTTCCGTGATGTGGACACGCCTATGGACACTCCGCCCGAACTCTTCACCGGAGCCAAGCAAGCCTATCTGGAAGGCAGGCATGTCCAGTCCGTCCAGTTGCAAGTGCGCCAGACCCAGCCGCTGCCGCTGAATGTCCTCGCCATCACCACCATGCTTTCCGTCTATGGAGATTAATTGCCGCACCGTTCGCACTGAAGAAAGAGAAGGCCGCGCCTGGCTGACCACTGAAGAAGAAGCCCTTTTTTCTGGCTGGCGGGAAGCTCATGGCGTGCCGGTCATTCCTGCTGCATGGCTCCCCCGTCTCGGTGTGGTGGCCGTGGTAAACGAGCAGGACACGGCGGCTGCATGGCTCTACATGGACAATTCCGTGGGAGTGGCCTTCGTGGAATGGATGGTGACCCGTCCAGGCTTGTCCCTGGCTGAGGCAAAGGCGGCTGTGGGTGCCGTTATGGGTGCCCTGAAGGCCGAGGCCGCAGGCAACGGGTATTCGCTGATTCTCGGCCACTGCATTGAACCGCTCGCCCGTGTCCTGGTGGATTCGCTGGGCTGGACAGACATCGGCTCAACTGCCCGTTGTGTCGGAACTAGAACCCTGTAAAATCACCTGTCATGACTGTTCTTGCAATCGGCTCCCTCCTGGTCGGTGCCATCGGCGCGGGCCTGTCCTACTACTCGTCAAACCAGCAGGCAGCGGCACAGGAACGCATCTCCAACCTGAATTTTCAGGCACAGATGCAGTCTGCAAACCAGCAGATGGAGCTTTCCAAGCTTCAATACGACACCAACCAGAAGCTCTACAAGCAGCAGGTTGACCAGCAGGAGAACAACGCCCTGGCGATGCGGGATCAGGCGGACGCCGCAGACCGTGCAGCCCGTGACAATGCCAGCCGCACCCGTGGCGACTACGAGCGAATGAAAGCCGCACAGCGGGCACGGATGGCCAAGAGCGGCATTGCTGAAGCGGGGACCCCGCTAGATGTGCTGGCCGAGACTGCCGGAGAAATGGCCTTGGCCGTCGCCACCGAGACTTACCAGTCCCGCCAGGAGTCCGCCAAGACCCGCTTTATGGCCGATGTCGAGGACGCGAACGCGAGCCTGACTCAGTTTCAGGGAGTGCTTCAGGGCTTCTCTGACCAGTCCGCGATTGCCCGCGCCCGTGGTGCCATGACCGGCGCACAGATTGACCGCCTTGTGGGTCTGAACGCCGCCCGCCAGTCACGAATGGCAGGTGCTGCAGCCCTGTTTTCGGGCATCGGCGGCATGGCAAACAGTGGCTACGACTTCTACCGCTCCGGCGCTTTCACCCCATAGCAGATATGCCCCTCGTTCCTCTCTTCAATGACGGTCAAAGTGTGAAAACTCCCGGGCCCGCACCCGTCCCACAAGGCCGTCTCCTGCGTGTGGTGATGGAGTCCAGCCGGGATGCCTCCGGTTTTGCCTCTCCACTCCTTCCGATGGAACTGGCAGACCGCCGGGGCTTGGCTTACCTCGGCCGGGCGGCTCAGGAAGCGGCCGGGGCCATGGGTGCCATTGCCCAAAAGAAGGCTGAGGCCATCAACATTCGCCGTGTTGCTGAGGCAGAGCGGGCCATGGACGAGGAGACCGCCAAGTTTGAGACCTGGAAGCTTCAGAACCCCGATGAAACCACGTGGGAAGCAGAGTGGCAGAACCGACTTTCCGCCATGCCTGACACACTCTTCACGGAGGGGCTGTCACCTGTGGCGCGTGAAGCGATCCAGGACAGGTACACACGGTTCAAGGGGCAAAGCGCCGTTCGTGTCGCGACTGATTCCGCGAAGATTTCCTTCCGCAAGGCCGGGGAGGAACTGGAAGCGCGTGCCGTGCGTGCCTATGACGCCGGGGACGTGACCGGCGGTAACGCTGCCATCGAGGAAGGCGTTAAGCGTGGCATGATCGGCGGCGACCGTGGGGCACGGATGTCCGTTGCCGGGCACCACCACGCCAAGGCCCTTGCGCTGGATGACCTGGCAAACGGCATCAGCGCGGCCCTGGACAATCCAGACCGGACACAAGGTCTTGCCACCGCCAAGCAGCTCATTGCAGATTCTGGTGACCTGCTCAGAGAACCGGAACGGCGGGCCAAACTGGCGAGGATTGACGCTGTTCATGGCGTCAATCTGGAGAAGGACCAGTTCCAGGAAGCCGTATTGACCGACCCGGCGAAAGCGGCGGCTGAACTTCAGGACGCTACCAAGTGGCCACGCATTACCGGTGGTGACCGTGCGGCGGCTTTGGTGGATGCCAAACGTATGCAGGCGCAGCAGGCCGGGGACGCTTACCAGGATGCCAAGACCAGGATCAGCCTCGGGCAAGTGGCAGCCGGAGAGAAGTTCGAAGGCCCGGGCATGGAGCAGCTTACGCCCATTATGCGGGATGTGCTGAAGGCCATGAATACGGAGAAAACCCGTGTTTCCAGCATGAACAACCCGGAGGAGTTTCAGCGAGCATCAACGGCCATTGACGCCTACACGCCGGCAGAAGGTGACGAACTGGCTCGGGCGAACTTTGAAGCCTACCTTGAATACGGCTTTTCCGGTCCACATCTGGACCTTCTGAAACAGCAGTGGAAGGAGAAGACCGAGAACCAGGCGGAAACCGTGAACACGGCGGACGCCTTCCAGGCTTTGGACAAATGGGCTTTCACGGATCAGCGCATGGGCACGTTCAAGGTGCCGGAAACCGACAAAGACGGACGCCCGCTTCAGAAGAAAACGAAAAGCTTTGTCACGACGCCCGGCTGGCTGTGGGGTCAGAATGAAAAGGAGGTGGACGTCATGAAGCCGGTCTTCAAAGAGGATCCAGCCAAGCGGGACGCCGTCGCCAAGGAAGTCGGGGCCATCAAAGAGAAGATCAGGCGCGAGGTCAAAAAGGGCGAACTTCCAGACTCTGCAGCCGTGTGGAAACGCATGTCTCAGTTGTCGAAAATGCCGCTGGCCGGGCAGGCCATTGGCGAGGCTGCGACCAGTACCAGCGGCCCGTCCTCCCCTCTCTTCACGCCCTCTAACGTGCCGCTTCCTGATCTGAGCAGCGCAGAAAAAGCCCTGAACATCATCAACTTCAAAGCCGCCAAATAATGCCCCTCTACGAACAAGACGCCGTTACCGTCCGTGATGCTTTCGACCAACTGCCGGAAGAGGCAAAGCCGATGGCGTCCGACTGGATGAAACGCTATGCCGATCAGCAGGACGAGCTTGGCTTACCTCTGTTTCCATCTGAGGAAGCTCAGGCGAAGGCGGGCACGGAACGATACCGGTCCATGTTCACCGACCTGCGCAAAGTGGACGAACTCGCGCCCACGATTACGACCATGATGGCGTGGTCTGACAGTCCGGATGCAGACCGCGCCCGGGTGGCGAATACCCATTTCCTGGCCCGGCGGTATGGCAAGACTCCGCAGGAATTGCACGCCAGTTACGATCTGTACAAGCAGGACTGGCTTGTCCGCCAGCGGGAGAAATCCGACCTGGACGATTTGGGCCTTTACTCATTGGCCAAAGGGGAGGTTGAGAAGGAGGTTAAAGCTGAGCAGCTTGTCACCGACGCCCGGCAGGCTGCCATGTCTGCCGCGCTTTCCGGCAAGCCAGCCCTCCAGGCTCTGAATGAATGGCAGGGCGTGAATGCAGGCCCGCAGCCATCCGACCGTCTGGAGGCCACTCCTGCTTTTCTCCGGATTTATTCAGAAGTCAGTAAGCGTCTGAGGCCTCATCGTGACATCATCGAGAAAGCCGCTGAACTCGGCCGAGGGATGGACACAAACCCGAACGGCGCTCCCTGGTCGCAGATGGCTGATCTTATCCTTCAGGTTCCTAAAAGGGACCGCCGCCTTGTGCTGGAAGCTCTGGCGAATGCAGCGCCACGGAAAGAGGGCGAGTCTCAGCAGGATGCTGCTAGAAGAGTCTTCTTTGGCTTTGATCGTGGCCTTGAGCGTCTGTTTGACCAGGGGGGGGCTGCGTATCTGGGCCGGGCAATGTTGGATATTGGAGAATCCGCCGCTTCTTCGCCATTCTTGTCTGAAGGCCAGAGGGCAGAGGTGGGAGATGCGGCAGAAGGGGCCGCCAAATATTTGGACCTGCGGGATGATCTTCGAAATATTTCACACGGTCTATCCCCGCTCGAGCCTGTTCGCTTTCTGGGCGCGAACCTCACCGGCATTGCAGAGAACATTCCTCTAACCCTCGCTTCTTTCGTCCCTTATGTTGGAC
>DASWXG010000340.1:0-4333 GCA_036405615.1 Prosthecobacter sp.
CGGCGACTTGAATAGGACCGCTGTGCCCGCGAAGCGCGGTTAAAGTTGGTTAGACCGAATGCAGATTTCCTCCTGTGCTGGCCACGGCATGGGAGGCCCAAAAAGTGGCACTTGCACCATAGCTAGGTGCCCTGCCCCTCCTCCCTCACGGAGGGCCTGTAAAAACAGAGGGATAGATAAAAGAGACAACGTGAAAAAGCAGCTGATCAAGAAGAACGGAATGTGGATGGAGCGCGCAGGTGTGGCAGCCATCGTGCTGGGCACCGCAGCAGCCGCGAAAGCGGACGGCATCACAGAGGCCCTGACGGAAATGGGCGGACTGGCAACCGCAGTGGGTGGCGGTGCAGCTGCGGTCGTGGCCGTGGCCGTCGTGTTTACGGGCATCAAGCTCGGCAAGCGGCTTCTGGGCAAGGTGTAGTTCAAATCAGTGTGCGCGCCATGCATCCGTGTGGCGCGCCCTTTAATCCTTACCTATGAAACCGACCAAAAAGGCACGTTGGCAAGCTGCGGCCATATTTCTTGCCAGTGTCCCTGTTGCGAGGGCAGACGGAATAGCAGAAGCGGCGGCGGCTGCGCAGGAACTCTCCGAGAGTCTAGCTCCGGGTGCGGCAATAATGGTTGCCGTCGGTGCAGTCTTTATGGGGTTCATGGTGGCCTGCCGTATGTTGAGGGATTTGTGATAACCCATGGTCCGGCTCTCCATCACTGATACAACGGCAGTCGCCGTAGCCGGAGAAACCATCTCCGGCCCGTGTGACATAGACGTAGCGAGTGTGCAGCACGGGCCGGAGACAATCACGTCTGGAGTCGTAGTGGTGCAGTCCGGGGCAATGCATCGCGTCGCAGAAATGCACCCCCAGGTGCAAGCCATCATGCCCCTAGGAATGACGGTATGTTTAATCCTCGGTCTTATCTGGGCTCGGCAGTCCTCGCTCTAACCTTAATGTTAGGCTGCCTGCAAGCCTCTGCTCAGCAGGTTATTTTCAAGGTGGATCAGTTCACCACCACATTCACCCGCCCGGAGGGTGCCTCCAGCACGGCAAATAGCGCGTGGTACGTGAACGGCACCCGCGTGGCTACGCAGAACACGTTTTCTTCCGGCGGTCCCGGTCCAGGCACCCGGACCTACACCCACGGTGCCGCGCAAAGGGGCGGCCTTCCCACTGATGCTGTCCGTCTGGTGATCAACGTCATTGTCAGCGGTCAGGAAGTGCCTGTTTTCTGGAAGCAGGCATATATTGACGGAACGCCGCCAAATAGCCCTTCGGGGCCATATACAGGCGGAGAGCCGACCACTCCGGGGGGCGAACCTGTGGACCCCTGGGGCGTCCCGAAGCCGCCAGACCCGAAGGTCTACAAATGCGAGGCCCAATGGCTGAACAGTCACAAGGTCCCGGCAACGGTCTTGTGGACTGTCGTTGTCGGGACCGAAAGCGTAGAGAGCGGTCAAAAAGAGGTGCAGCCGGGTTCCGTGTGGCAAATGAAGCGCGTGAAGGACAAGCCTTTCCGCATCGTCTACGAGGTGCAGATTGACTTTGCACCCACCGGGGAGGGCGGAGACGTTCCAGCGGAGGAATTGCCCCCGGAAGATCCCACAGAGCCGGACCCTGAACCCGACCCCGGCACCCCTGGCACAGGAACTCCGGGCGTAGGCACTACACCGGGGCAGCAGCAGGTACCTACCCCCGATCCTGTGACGCCAGAGCCTCGCCCGGGCGAAGGCGATCCAAACGACGAGGCCCGGCATAAGGAGGCGATGGCGCAGATGAACCGCATTGTGGGCCAGATCGCCAATGCGGCCAATCAGGCGGCAGCTGATGCGGACATCACCAACGGGTATTTGTCAGACATCAAGAATAACACGAAAGGGGGCGGCGACGGTGGAGACGGCGAGGGCAACGGGGACGCTGACACGGCCAATCTGGAAGCAATCAAAGGATCGCTGACGGGCGGCAGCGGCTCGGTTGGAACCTTTGAACCGGGAGATTCTGCCACCGGGCAGGGCATCAGTGCCGCAACGGGCAACCTTGTCACTGCCGTCGGTAATTTCGGGAGCGCCCTAGCCCTCGGTGCTCCTGGCTCCCAGCAGTTGCAGTGGAGCATTGACCTTCCCGAAGTTGGAAGCCGGCAAATCAACCTTGAGCCGTACGCCACGAGCTTCACCGCAGTGCGCGCCATTTGCTTGATGGTCGCCGGGTTCATTTTCTGGCAGGCAATGGTGAAGACCATTCGCGGGGCCTTTGCGGACGGATAACAACAAGCATTTCAAAACATGACGGTATCCAGCGTTATCGACGGCATCAAGAAACTGGCAGAACTGACTTATCAGTTCAGCGTGATTTTCATACCCACGGGGGGCCTTGTTTCCTTCCTGGTCTACATGTTCTCCAACGTGGGCAATCTTGCGGCAGCAATGGACACACTGACGGCCAAACTAAACCAGATGGCCGGAAGCATCCAGATGAGCGGGGCCACGGCCTATCTAGGGCAGGCAAACCGCGTGTTTCCCTGGACTGAGGTTTTGGCCATGCTCGGGATTCTGGCCACCACAAAGCTTTCGTGCGCCATGATCCGCATTATCAAGTCTTGGCTCCCAACGGTAAACTGATATGGGCTTTGTAACAGTCTCTGGCACCATGGGCGGCGGTAAGTCCTACTTTACCGCAGAGACCGCGCTCAAAGCTTGGAAAGAAGGCGCAATTGTCCATAGCAACATGGACTGGAACGAGGAAAGGCTCGCTGAACTCGGATATGACAAACTTCACGTTAGGCTGCCCGACGATCCCACGAAATGGCTAGGAGTCATAAAAGGCGGGGCGGAAGGCCTTGAAAACCTGCTTATCGTGGACGAGTCCGCGATGATCTTCCATACGTGGGACGCAGCAGAGAGCAAGAAACGCGACCGAGACCTTTTTGACGTGCTCGTCATGTCCCGCAAGCTGGGCCTGGACTGTTACTTTATTTCCCAGCACGCCGACAATGTGCAGTCAGCCATACGCCGCATTGCGCAGCACGATCTGCGCTGTGTGGCAGTGTCTAAGATTCCGATTATCGGCCCTACCATGGCCCGCATTAAAGGGGACTTCCTGCGCGTTGTCCGGCAGCCTGAGAACCGGAAAGAGCTGTCCCGGACGTACCACCGTTTCTCCAAAGAGGTTGGCGGGATTTATCACACAGAGGCAGTCCGAGGCGTGGCAACAACGATCCAGCGTGAAGCCACCAGAACCAAGCCTCAGAAACCCAAGACTCCCGTCTGGCTCAAGTTTTCAACGGGCATTGTGATTCTCTCCATCGTCCTGGGTCTGTGGTCCACAAAGCGGAACTGGGATCGAATGTACGCGAACGACAAGGAACCGAAGCCGGACGCCGTGGCAGAAGCCAAGGCCGGAAAGGAAAAGTCTGGCACCCTGGCTGACAAATTCGGCAGCGCTATCACGCCCACGGTTGAACAGGAGCTGCACCCCCCTGCCCTGCACCCCTTTGGGGAGCCATCCGGCATCAAAATGAAGCAAGTCGAGTGGGATGAACAGGACGAACGAATCATTACCTGCATCCGTCGCGAGAAAGGCACCACGATAGTGCACACGCTAGGCGGTCAGACATGGCGCCCTGGTGCCAATGTGGATGGCGGCTGGGTGATGGACATGCTTCCCTATGCCGGGGCGTTCTTCGCCATCTCAGATACTGGCCGGGTGTACTACCTTCGCCCACGCACCTACAGAGAGCGGCGGGCCTATGATGAATACGTGGTCCAACGGGCCGCCATGAACGAAAGGAACAAGCAGCAATGGAATACGCAATCTACGCCACCGCCTTCTTCTCTGGCTGGGCAATAGGAGCCGGGATTATCTGGGGACAACGATTGATCAAAACAGCCGGAGAGGATTGATACGCGGCTTGACTAAGTGCTTTCTATGTCGAATATGGAAATTATAGCCATGCACGACGACGAAAGCACCCATCTCTTGGTTGAGGAAATCCGCAGCCTTCGCACCACCGTTTACCGTTTCGGTGTGTATTTCGTGATTCTCTCTCTGCTGCCGATTTTGTGGGCGGTCCTCATGATGGCCTTGATGGGCTCAGCCCTGGGCGGCTTGGCGGGCGGTTTCACGAGTGCGATGAATACCACCACGGCCGCTTTTCAAACCGCCGGGACCGGACCCGAGTTAAAGGTCAAACAGCAAGCCGAAACGATCAGCCAGCTTCGCGAGGAAGTGGACGCCCTCCATCAGCAGGTGCTGACCAAAAACGCAGCCCTCAGGAAAAGCACACTGGAAGCAGCTCCTTCCCACCCAATGCCTCGTTTTGACACACCAACGGTTAGGCGGGCGGT
>DASWXG010000341.1:0-5262 GCA_036405615.1 Prosthecobacter sp.
CTCCAACAGCCAGAAGGATAACACCACTTCGAAGGAAATGAGGACCTTGAGCCAACGAGCAGAGCCGCCGTTTCTTGATCTGTCAGAATCATGGCACAAGCCCGAAGGCAAGCGTCAGGGATATGTGAGCAAGTTGTAAGGATCTTGTAAGGCGATGAAAAATGCCCATGCTCTTTAGAGAATGACATCGCGTCAGCCGATAGATCGCCCGACCCGGCAACCCGAGATTGCTTCTTAGCAGCGCCGTGAAAAAAGCTTATTTCTTCGACAGAGCGGCCCAGGTTTTGCGGAAGGGCCAGGAGATGGCTTGAAACACCAGCCCGACCACGGCGGCAAAAGTTTTGGCAGGCAGCAGCAGCACGCGCAGGGCCGGGCGCAGCACCGTTTTGACGGCACTGTTTTTCTCATAGGCCAGGTGCAGCACGATGATGAGGATGATGCCGGCAAACTTCACTGCCTTGGCAATATGATAGTGCCCTGCCTCGCCGCTGATCAAATTCAGCCCGCCAAGGCTGACGACCTGCTTGATGCTGTGGTCCCACCACAGCTCGAGGCCCAGCAGCATGCCGACGAAGCCCACCAGGAGGAAGGCGGTGTGCTCCAACCAAGGCTGCCGCTCCAGTAGCTTGATGCAGTAACCGGCCACCAGGCGCAGGGTGATGATGCCGAGGGTCACGCCCACGTAGACGAGCACCTTGCTGTCGCGCGCGAAGGCGACGGCGGCCACCACATTGTCAAAGCTCAGGCTGAGGTCGAGCAGGGCGATCATGGCGATCGTCTTGGCAAAGCTCTGCACCTTGGGGGGGTGGCCCGCATTGCCCGCGCCTGCCGCATCGTCGTCATCCGCCTGGTCGGCAAAGTGGTCGCACATGAGCCAGACGAGATACAGAGAGCCGCCGAGCATGAGCCAATGATTGCCCATGATGAAGCCGGCGGTGAGCAGCGCCACGATGCGGAAGCCGTAGGCGCCGGCGTAGCCGATGGTCATGGCCGTCTTCCGCTGCTTCTCGTCCAGGTGGGAGGCCATGGCGGCGATGGCCAGGGCGTTGTCCACGGACAGGAGGCCCTCAATGAGGATGAGGGCGAGCACGACGGGCACTCCGTCTTTGAAGGTCTGCCAATAGTCGGCGGCGGCAAGGAATTCGAAAATCATCGGGCGGGCATCATGGAGGACGACTTCCATCTTTCCAGCCCCAAAATAGGCGAGGTGTGACAAAACGTGCGGCCGGGGGGAACTAAAAAATCCGCAGCCGGGTGAGGGCTGCGGATTTCGGTGGAAACTGATGAGTCAATGAAGCGGCCGCATCAGGAGTAGGAGGACTCCACGCGCCGGGCCACGTCCTTGTAGCCATAGTCGGCGTTGTAGATTTCCTTCAGGGCGTCGAGGCTGCCTGCGCGGTCGCCCATTTTCTCCTGCACGTTGGCCAGCTCGTAGAGCACCTCTTTTTTGATGGCGTCCATGACCACGAGCTCCTTGGCGGCCTCCATGAGGGAGGTCTTGGCCAGGTCGTTCATGTTTTTGGAGGCAAAGCAGCGTCCCAGCAGAAGGATGGCCTTGATGCGCATGTTCGGGTTCGACTTGGCCTGCTGCAGCTCGGGGATGGCCTCGGTGAACATGCCCGCGTTGAAATAGGCCTGGCCCAGCTCATAGCGGAGCGTTTTGTCGGTGGGGTTGCGGTCCACGCGGCCTTTGGCCTCGCCAATGACGACGCTGGCACGCTCGCGGCGGATGGCGGCAAGCTCGGCACGTTTTTCCTCGATGTCCGGGGCGTCGGGGTTGGCCTCGATCTCACGCTCGTAGTCGAGGATCTTCTGGTCCTTCACCTTGTCGCGAATGATTTCCACCTTGCGCTGCAGCGCCACATCGCCCGGGTTGAGGGTGTTGAGGGCGTAGTCATAAAACATCAAGGCATTGTCGATCTGGCCCATGCGCTCGTAGAGGTCGGCCATGCGCTTGACGATGATGATGTTCGTCTGGTCAGCCTCATACTGGGCGATGGTCTCAGCCAGGAACTGCTCCATCTGCTCCGCAGTCATGCCCTGGCGCTGCAGCATTTCGAGCTTCGCGGCCTCGCCGGAGTCTTTCATCGACTTGCGGAAGTCCCCCTCCGCACCCCAGCCCTGGCGGAGGATGGAGGTCTGGGCGGCGGCGTCCTTTTCGCCCTTCATGGCGTCCATGTCGCGTGGATCGACCTTGACGATGGAGTGGTACACTTCGGCGGCCTTCTCGGGCTGCTTGTAGACCATGTAGTGCTGCGCCAGCCGGTGCATGTTCTTGGTGTTCTCCGGGTGGCCGCGGCGGATGGTCTCCAACGCGAAAGCAGCCAGCTCCGGGAACTTGATCTTCATGGAGATGTCAAAGAGCTGCTCATTGGCGCTCATGCTGAAGGGGTCCTTGCGGAAGACGTTCTCCTCCATGTCGGCAATCTGCTCCGCCGGCTCCTTCTTGGAGACGCCCTTGAACAGCCCGCCGCCGAGGCCGAAGCCCGCTTTCTTGCCGGTGCCGACGACCTCGCCCTCGGCGCTGCGCAGCAGCTTGCGGCCATCCATAAAGCCCAGGTTGGCGGTGACGATTGGCAGCACCTGGTCAATGACATACTCCCAGTTCTTCCGCTCGGCGGAGATCAGCGCTTTTTTCCAAAGAGATTGGTACTTGGGGTCGAGTTCGGCTTCCTGAACGATCATAATCCGTGGGTCTGGGCTAGGCTAGGCTGGGCTTGGTGGGGTAAAAACGATGGGTGGCGGGCGGGCGGACGTGCTATTTTTTTCCGCCATTGAACCAGGAGGACAACGAGCGCAATTCCTCGCCTGTGCCTTCGGTCAGGCCTTTCATCGTGAATCCATGCTCAAAGAGCACCATCCAGAAGAAGGTGGCGACGACAAATGCCAGGGTCCAGAGGACTTTGGAGAGGAAACGCATGCCGGGAATTTTCGTCACTTTATGGTCAAAAGGCGGGAATCGTCCAGCACGGAGTTGCGCAGAGGAAAAAAGCTTTGAATGCAGATAGTCTCAGAAGCGGGCAGAAGGAATTCGGAGGACATCCAAGGAAGCTGGCGTCTGCTTGAACATTGCCGAGTGGCAGGAGTTGGGCCACCCTCATTCCCGGGACAATCACTTCGGATAAAACATTACCACAATGCAGCAAGTCTCTGATAAAAATCCACTCTCTCTGCCTCAAATCGCACGCTGGCAACTGCCACACCTCCGTTTTCCACAGCCCGGGGCCACAGAGGACGGGGCGGAGCAGCAGTCATCTGAATGGGTGGCGGAGATTCCATCACTACAGCGGAGCGCAGTATGGAAGCCTGGACAGGTGGAACTGCTCTGGGACTCCTTGTTTCGTGGCTTTCCGGTGGGCGCGCTGGTATTGTCTGACAAATTGGATGATCAGCATTCCCGGCTAGGCAAACATTCCGAAAAAGGCGCCTGGCAGGATACCAAGGTTGCCAAACGTCATTTGCTGGACGGCCAGCAGCGTGGAAACGCCATCGCACTGGGTTTTTTGGATCCATTCAATCATTCCCATCCTCCAGCCAACATCCTTTGGATTGATCTTTTTCCTGAGGAAGGACTCTTCAGACGAGAAAGCACCCGTCAGTTTTTGTTTCGCCTGACCAGCCGTGCTCATCCTTGGGGCTATGACACGGACGATGCTGCCGACCGGCTGGACACCACAGCGATGCAGCATGGCCGCGCCGCCATCAAGGCAGCCACAGGCGAAAAGGACAGCCAGCGCGACGTTCTGGACCCACGCCCACATCCCACCGAGCTTTGGCCTTTTCGAGCTTCTGTCCCCATTCCGCTGGCCTGGCTGTTCCAGGCCGCCGCCGGGCAGGAGCCAGAGCCTGAACGTGCGCGCGCCGCCCTCATCAAACTCTGCGAAACGTCGCAAATGCCATGGGCGGCGAAAGCTATGGCAGCTTTGAACAGTCCAAATCACCTTGAGGCCTGGACTCACATCGTTGACGGGGTCAAGCGCGCCTTACAGGTACGAGTTCCGCTCTTGTTCGTGGAACAAGAGACGATTGGCCTGCATACCCGCCAGGAAAGTGAGGGTACGACCAGGCAAAACATCGCTAACATTGAGCATCTGTTCCAGCGGCTGAACAACGCGGGCTCCCCCATTAGCCCCGAAGATCTCCAATACTCGATGATCAAAGCCTACTGGCCTGGCGTGGAGCGTACCATCACTGAGGTGCAGCCGGTGCCAATGCGCTCTTCTAGGCTGGCCATCCTCGGCGTCCGGGCCTCCGCCACCCCAGAGCGAGCCGGTCCGGCCAGTTTCCCCAGTGAGCTCGACATTGGTGCCGTGCGCAAGCTCGCGGTGGACAAAGAGGATGAAGAGCGCCGTCACCAGACGCGCATGTTTTTTGGGCTGGAGGGAAACCCTCAGATACCACCTTTGGTGCGCATCACCCGTCAGGTGGACGACTGGCTTCTCTATGACAGTGGCAAAGCGTGTGCTTGAGCATGGCTCGGATCCCCTCTCTTTCCGCCGCCCCGTCATCGCGCTGAGCACCTCGTTGCACTGGTTTGCACGCGACCAGAACAAAGCGGTACGCAGTGTGTTTTCCAAGCTGTGGAAAATCGACGGCCCTCTCTCCTCCGACTGTTTTGCGGGCCTCCTCGCCCCGGATGACGGCACCGCTTTGCATCCTCTTCCCACGCCGGCCCAGGCCGCGTCAGATTTTCTCCCCGAACCACGGGAACAAGACCTGAAGACGCCCAACTGGCTCTGGCGCTCTCTGGTCCTTGATCCGGCTGGCGGAGATGCGTCGAAGGAGACGGAATTAAGCCTGAAGATCTGGCCGTTCACTCAAACCCTGATCGGCCAAAAAGAAATGCTCCTCTATGCCCAACGGAGGCTGATGGCCTCCAAGTTTGCCGACTTTGATCGAGGTGATGAAGAAGCATGGGAGGAGCGCAACCGTCCGTGGGACTACGATCATCTAACACCGCGCTCCATCTCCAACGTCAACCCCGTCACAGAGTATGTGCACTTTTTCAGGCTATGGCAAAATATGATCGGAAACTTTCATGTTCTGCCTTTTGCTGAAAATCGATCCCGAGGCGCTGAAGCAGCCAACATTTTCTTCAAAGGCCGAAACCAGAACGATTTGCAGCTGATGCTTCTGGAGTCGCTAGATTCTTTGGACCTCTTCTCAATAACGAAGCCGCAGTTGAAACAGGATGGCAAGGCCGTGCTCGCCTTTGCCAGGATAGTCCGTCAAAGGCTGCTGGGCATCTATCGCGACTGGCAC
>DASWXG010000342.1:0-8682 GCA_036405615.1 Prosthecobacter sp.
GTCGCGCACGGCCCCGCCGTCCGGCACCACGGTCTGGCGTGCGACCTCGATGCCGAGGGCAGCGAGGCGCTGGCCGATCCAGGCAGCATTGGTATTGATGACATCGCCGAGGCAGAGCTCGGTACCGGTATTGACAAGTTCGACGCGCATGAGGGTGATGAATCAGCAAATACGGGGTGGAGGCAGGAATCAAGGACTGACGTTGGCCTGTCTGTTCCTCACACTTTTGCGTCTTCGTGTGCCCTGTTTGCACGGTTGCATGAAGTTTCGTGCAAATACGCCCTTTACAAAGTTGCAAGCGTAACAAAAAGGCTCATTCTGCCTGACCCCCAAAGCCATGACCTCCTCCGTGCCCTACCGGGCCAATTCTGACCTCCTCGACGCCCAATACACCCGCTGGAAAAACGATCCGCGCTCCGTTGACGAAACTTGGGCCTCTTTTTTCGAAGGATTTGAACTCGGCCTCGCCGAACTGGTCAAGAAGCAGTCCAAAGGCACCGCAGCCGCAGCTGACGGTAGTGCGGCCCTGTCGGAGAAGACCCTGAATTTCCGCATGCGCGTGACCAACGCGCTGCTCGCCTTCCGCTCCCTGGGCCATCTGGCCGCCCATGTGGACCCGCTGACCGCCTCCGGTCCGGAAGCCCCTGCCCTTTCCCTGGAATCCCTGGGCTTCACCGCCGAGGAACTGGATGAGGAAGTGCAGACCCAGATGTTCCGCAACGGCCAGGCGATGAAGCTGCGCACGATGCTGGATGAGCTGCGCCGTGTTTACTGCGGCACCGCCGGTTATGAATACATGCATATCCACACGCCGGAGATCCGCAACTGGCTGTTGGAGCGCATCGAGAACCGCCCCTTTGAGCCCGCCCCGGCGGATGAAGTCCAGATTGATGCCCTGCGCTGGCTGCTGGAGGCTGAAACTTTCGAACGCTTCCTTCACCGCCGCTACGTCGGCCAGAAGCGCTTCTCCGTGGAAGGCGGCGAATCCCTCCTCGTGGCTCTGGAAACCATCCTGGAAAGCCTGCCTGACCTGGGTGCCAAGGAAATCGTCATGGGCATGGCCCACCGCGGCCGCCTCAGCGTGCTGGCCAACTTCCTGCGCAAGCCCCTGGAATCCCTCTTCTACGAGTTCAGCGAAAACTACGTGCCGAACATGGTCGCCGGTGATGGCGACGTGAAATACCACCTGGGTTTTGAAACCATCCGCCAGACCCGCAACGGTGCCGAAGTGGCCGTGATGCTGGCCCCCAACCCGAGCCACCTGGAAGCAGTGGACCCTGTGGTGGAAGGCATGGCCCGTGCCCGCCAGCGCCATCTGGGCGACACGACGGACCGCAAGCAGGTCATCCCGATCCTGGTCCACGGCGATGCCGCCTTTGCAGGCCAGGGTATGGTGACTGAAGTGCTGAATCTTTCCCAGCTGCCCGGCTACCGCACCGGCGGCACCATCCACCTGGTGGTGAACAACCAGATCGGTTTCACAACGCTGCCTGCGGATGCGCGCTCCACGAAGTATTGCACGGACGTGGCGAAGATGATCGATGCCCCGATCATCCACGTGAACGGCGACTGCCCGCTGGAAGTGGCCCACGCCGCGAAGCTGGCCATCGAGTTCCGCCAGAAGTTCGCACGCGACATCGTCATCGACATCATCTGTTACCGCCGTTACGGCCACAACGAAACGGACGAACCGGCATTCACCCAGCCAAACATGGCCCGCTCCATCGCGGCCCATCCATCCACCGCCACCATCTATCGCGGCGTGCTGGCCCAGAAGGGCGTTCTGGACGAGGCTGGCTCCGCCGCTTTGCAGAAGGAACTGGAAGACGAGCTGGAAGCCGGTGTGAAAACCCTGGCTGAACGTGAAGCCAAGCACGGTGACAACCCGTATGAAGGCTCCACGGCCCAGCCCCAGCCTCCGTTCAACTTCGACCCCGTGCCCACCGGCGTGGCCGAAAGCGAACTGAAAGTTCTGGGAGAAAAACTGCTGCAGTCTCCTGAAGGTTTCCGCCTGCACCCCACCATCGCCAAGCGCTTCCTGGCCGCCCGCAAAAAGGCCATTGATTCCGGCGAAGGTTTTGACTGGGCTTACGCTGAGTCCCTGGCCTTTGGTTCCCTGCTCACCGAAGGTCTGGGTGTCCGCCTTTCCGGCCAGGACGTCCGCCGCGGCACCTTCAGCCAGCGTCATTGCGTGTTCTATGACACCGAGACCCGCGAGCGCCACATTCCCCTGAACAACCTTTCTGAGGACCAGGGCCGTTTCTGTGTGTACAACAGCCTTCTCTCGGAAGCCGCTGTCCTGGGTTTCGACTACGGTTACACACTCCTTGCCCCGAACGTGCTCATCTGCTGGGAAGCCCAGTTCGGTGACTTCGTCAACGGTGCCCAGGTCATCATCGACCAGTTCATCGCCAGTGCCGAAAGCAAGTGGCAGCGCCCAAGCCAGCTGACCATGCTGCTGCCGCACGGTTACGAAGGCCAGGGGCCTGAACACTCCAGCGCCCGTCTTGAGCGCTTCCTGCAGCTGTCTGCCGGCCGCAACTGGCAGGTGTGCAACTTCACCACCCCGGCCCAGTATTTCCACGCGCTGCGCCGCCAGATGAAGCGCGGTTTCCGCAAGCCGCTCATCGTGATGACGCCGAAGAGCCTTCTTCGCCATCCAAAGTGCGTGTCCAAGCTCAGCGACATGAGCGAAGGCACCGCTTTCAAGGAGATCTTGGATGACGAACACCTGCTGGGCCCGGCCGAGCGCGTGACCCGCCTCATCCTTTGCTCCGGCAAGGTGTACTATGATCTTCTTGAGTTCCGTGAGGAGAACAAAATCAAGAACGCCGCCATCATCCGTATCGAGCAGCTCTACCCGCTGCACGAGGACCTGCTGCGCGAACTGGTCGCCCGTTATCCCCGGGCCCAGAAGAAGTGGGTGTGGTGCCAGGAAGAGCCACGGAACATGGGTGCCTTCAGCTACATCCGCAACCGCCTCTCTGACATCTCCGGCCACCGCGTCCGCTACGCAGGCCGCGAACGCAGCTCCAGCCCCGCCGCCGGCTCCAAGGCCATCCACGTGCTGGAGCAGGAAAAACTCGTTGAAGACGCCTTCTCTGTGTAAAAACCGTCTGCCCGTCCGTCTGCTTCTCTCCCAGCTTTTCTTCTCCCCCACCCCACGTCATGCCTGACATCAAAATCCCCGCACTCGGCGAATCCGTCGCCGGAGGTCAAATCGCCAAATGGCACTTCAAAAACGGAGACGCCGTGAAAACCGGCGACGTGCTGCTGACTCTGGAAACCGACAAGGTCGCCGCTGAAGTGACGGCGGAAACCTCCGGCATCCTGACCATCGGTGCCCAGGCTGGCGACGACGTGGAAGTGGGCGCCGTGGTGGGAAGCATTGCCGAAGGTGCCGCTCCTGCACCTGCAGCAGAAGCTCCTAAACCCGCCCCAGCGCCCGAGGCCAAGGCAGAAGCACCGGCTGCCGCGCCGAAGGCTGAAGAAGCCAAGCCTGCAGCTGCGCCCGCCCCTGCCCCAGCCCCGAAAGCCGAGGCCCCCAAGGCAGCTGCCGCACCAGCCCCGGCTGCCAAACCGGAAGGCCGCGTGACACGCAAGAAAATGACGCCTCTGCGCAAGAAGATCGCCGACCAGCTGGTCAGCGCCCAGCAGACCGCCGCCATCCTGACCACTTTCAACGAGTGCGACATGAGCAACATCATGGCGCTGCGCTCCAAGCTACAGGACAGCTTTGTGAAAACCCACGGTGTGAAGCTCGGCTTCATGTCCTTCTTTGTGAAGGCTGTGGTGGAGGCGCTCAAGGCAGTGCCTTCCATCAACGTGCGTGTCGAGGGCGACGAAATCGTCCAGAACCATTTCTACGACATCGGCGTGGCCGTCGGCACGGAGAAGGGCCTCATCGTCCCTGTACTGCGTGACACGGACCAGAAGTCCTTCTCTGACATCGAGAAAGACATCCTGGGTTACGCAGCCAAGGCCAAGGAAGGAAAGATCTCCATCCCGGACCTCAGCGGCGGCGTCTTCACCATCTCCAATGGCGGTGTGTATGGCTCCCTGCTCAGCACCCCGATCATCAACCCTCCGCAAAGCGCCATCCTGGGCATGCACAGCATCCAGCAGCGCCCGGTCGCCGTGGACGGCCAGGTGGTGATCCGCCCGATGATGTATCTCGCCCTCAGCTATGACCACCGTGTGGTGGACGGCAAAGAGGCCGTGACCTTCCTCATCCGTATCAAGGACTGCATCGAGAATCCCGCCCGGATGCTCGTCGGCGCTTGATAAGCGACCGGACAGTCTTCCAGTCCTTTCTTGATGAACGCCAGCCCTTCAAAAGGCTGGCGTTTCTTTTTGGGCGTCTTCAGCCGCGGTGTGACAGACGATCCTCTTTGTTTCCCGGACGTTTTTTCACCCTGCCATTTTGCTTGCCGCCGGGCGCGGACTGGCCCAGCATCGCCGACTCCCGCCGCCTTGCTGCTACGCCTATGTTCAAGAAAAACTGGTACCTGTTTACCCCTGCCATCCTCATTCTGATTCCCGTGGCCATCTACGCCTACTACACCGCGAGCTTTGGCTACGGCACCGCGGACGCACTGAACGCCACCAAATATTTCGTGGTTTCCGGCACACGCTATCCCCTGGACTACGACGAGCGCAATTTCCTGCGCCTTCAGCCCGGCATGGATGGCCGCCAGGTGTTTGAGGCCATGCGGCAGCAGCCTTTTGAACGGCATGACAACGACACCCGCTGGCTCTACTCCCTGCCGAAGGCCGGTTCCACTGCCTATCATCAGCGCGTGGTGGTCATGGAGCGGGACCCGCAGAACATCCTCCGGGTGAAATCCCTGGAGCGCGGCTTTCACGTCCCGGGCGAATGAATCATGATTGGCCTGCCACGCATCCTCGCAGTTGCCAGCCTGCCGCAATGAGTACAGTTTCTCACACGATGTCTTTCTTCCGTGTCTCCGCCCTCTGCGGTGCCCTTGCACTGCCTCTCCTGCTGGCCTCCTGCGGCAGTTCTCAGCCGCGTGGACTGCCACGCAAGCTGCCTGTAGTCAACCTCTACGGCAGCCCACAGACCCCGTCTCACTCCATGGAGAGAAAGGACTATCCGTTTGATCCGAACGGCAACTACGTCACCGCCTGGGCTTCCGAGGGTGAACGTGCTGCCTCCGATGACGATGTGGCCCGCTGGCAGGCCTCCCATGGCGGCAGCGTCTCCCGCCGCCAGCCCTCACCGGTCAGCAAAGTGTCGTCCAAGAAAAAGACCGCCTCCAGTTCCAGCAGCAAGTCGAAGTCCAAGACCTCCAAGTCGAAGAACGTCGCCAGCAGCAGCCGCAGCGGTGGTGGCAGCTACACCATCAAGAAAGGCGACACCCTGGGTGCCATCGCACGCAAGAACAACACCACCGTGGCCAAGCTCAAGGCTGCCAACGGCATGAACTCCGACTTCATTCGCGAAGGCAAAGCGCTGAAGATTCCGCGGTGATCTGCCAAGGTCAAAGACTGCTTTGCTTCCATTGAAAAGCCGCCTTGCAAGAGGCGGCTTTTTCATGCCCGGGGTTGTGTGAAGGATAAAAAAACGGCACCTCATGCTGCATCCAGGCTGTCCCCCGCCGGGCAGGCTCTAGCAGCCCTCCAGGCTATCCGCCTCTCACATCATCTCGCAGGATTCTAAATCCCACCCGTAGCTCGGCTTATGCATCAAACTCGAAGGGCCGTTCACCCACAAGCAAGACAGCTCCTCCAAGACCCGGTAAGGACAGAGCTTCCCAAGCCACCACCTAACCAATAGTCTGACATTCCGGACGCCCCTGCCGCAGCCCGGCCCATGGAGCTTCGGAAGACACATCCTGAGGATCTTCCACCGCAGCGAGTTCATCCGGCAACTTGGCTGGAGACAGGATGGCGAGAAACACCAGGGGTTCCTGGTGAGGATTGTAAGTGGCGTGCACCACACCTGCGGGAATGTGCGCCATTTCCCCGGCACTCAAAATGCGACATTCATCTCCCACCCACTGTTCCGCACGGCCATACAGCACATAGATGATCTCCTCCCGGTGCGGGTGCCTGTGGAAAGGATGGCAATGCATCGGGGCCATGTTGGCGCGCACCAGCAGCAGTTTTTCAGCTTCCACCAGGTCCGGGCGGCACAGCCACTCGTTGTTCGTCCAGGCATTGGTTTCACGCGCAGCGTCTTGGATCTGGATGAATCGGGCAGGTGTGTCAGACATGATCCCGCGACGCTAGCGGCACGCCGGGATGAATCAATATCCCGCTGACTGCTGCAGCCCACTTTTGCCTATCTGATTCCAACGCCCGTACCCACCTCATTCCCACAGTTTGCCCGCAGCCTGCCATTCCTCCACCAGCTCACGAAAAGCCCTGACCGGAGGCAAGTCGTCCTCGGGATTCCACACCAGCACAAGAGGCACAGTGCGTTCCGGATGCACCGAGAGATATTTCACAGCAGGCGACGTGGAGGCGGCCACCACGCTGTCTGTGGCAATGCCCACCCCTGCCCCGGCTTCGACATAACTGAGCACCGTCCCCATGAGGCTGGGGCTGTAGGCAATGCGCGGAGTAAAGCCGGCAGCCCGGCAGGCAGCCAGGATTTCATCATGCAAGCCCACCCCTTCCCGGCGGGCCAGGACGATCAAAGGCTCCTTGGCCAGCATCTTCCAGGTCACCTGGTCTTTCTTCGTCAGAGGATGATCCGGCGGCACCACAATGCCGAGGGGTTCCTTGCGCAGCAGCAAGGTTTCCAGAGAGCGTTCCCCCTGGCCCGGCAGAGGGCGTGTCAGCGCCACAGAGAGACGTCCTTTGGCCACCATCTCCCACACACGCTCCGGGGTGCGCTCTTCCAGGTGGACGGATACTTTGGGGTAACGGGTACGGTAGGCATGCAGGAGCCTGCCCAAAAAGCCCTGGGTGGGCGGCCCGATGTAACCCAGACGCAACTCCCCTTCCTCGCCAGCCGCCGTGCGGCGCACACGCCGGAGAGATTCCTCCAGACGGTCCAGAAGAAGGGCGGCCTCATGCAGCAGCACTTCGCCGGCAGGTGTCAGCGCCACAGTGCGGCGGTCACGCTCGATAAGACGGGTGCTCAGTTCCTGTTCCAGTTCCTGTACAGCCCTGGAAAGAGCTGGCTGGGCAATGCGCAGCCGCCTGGAAGCGCGGGAAAAGCTCAACTCCTCCGCCACTGCCTGAAAATAACGCAAATGCCGCAGATCCATAATAGATCTGCGGCATTACTCTCAAAGCCTTCAGGAGGCAAGAAAAGCAGGCGGCAATCCTTACATTGCCGTCTCACTGTCAGGATCAGGCTTTCTTGTCAGCCTTCTTTTGCTTGGCCCAACGGGCGCGCTGGGCAGCGGCGATCTTCTCCTTGGCTTCTGGGGACATGATACGCTTCTTGCAACCGCCGGCTTTTTCAGCTTTGCCGAGCTTCTTCAGGGAACGGGTGCTGGTGCCGCCGAGTACGGAGGCAAGTTCGTCCTGGAGCTTTTCAATCTCGCGGGTGATTTCGATTGCTCGCTCCAGTTGGTCTACAGATGGAAGGGATTTGGCCATAACTTTGTTGTTGGTTGCGTCTGGGTAAGACAGGGTTGTCTCATCCTCCGGGCCAACTTAGAGCATGTCAATGCCAAATAAGGCCTATAAGGTTGGAATTGAAGCTTCTGGCAAAACTCCGGGCCTAACCTTCCTTTTCTTCCTTTTTCTGCGGCAGATAGTTTGATTCTAAATCCACCTTAAACCTCCAGGTCACCACCTCGTCGGGCTGGCCGGCCACACGTTTAAAGCTGAGAGTCACCGCGCAGTCCTGTCGGCGTAGAGAGTATGGCAGCTGATAAGTTACCGTCATATTAGCCGGATCATAGTTCGCCGGAACAGTACCAATGCCTGCCACACGGAGGCGGACAGTTGCCGGATCCACCGCACCGACACGCTGGAGGTTGACCTTGATCAGAGGTCGTCTGTCCTTGATGACTTCATCATGCGCGGGGCTCATTTCAATGAGCTTCTTGCCCTCGGCATCCTTGGCATCCGCCTTCAGGAAATGGTTGGAGGTCACATCACCGCGCCCGCGGAAGCTGGTTGCCAGCTTGAAGTTGGCATCGCTTTCACCATGGATGATGAAACGGCCGATCTTGCCCATGGGAGTATCCCAGGTAACCTTCTGGCTGTTCACCGTTACCAGGGTTTCATAGCCAAGCTGGAGCCCCAGGTCTGCCATGGAGTCGTCAAAGACTCCGAAGGGATAGGCAAAGCTGGTGCAAGGTACCCCGAGATTCTTTTCAAGGAACTCTTTCGACTCTTTAAGTTCGCCCAAAACCCATGCCTGGTGCTCGGCATCCGTCCTGCCTTTCTTGGCGCGCAAACTTTCATGAGACACACTATGGCTGCCTATTTCGCATCCATTCTGCGTCATTTCTTTAATCTGAGCCCAACTTAAACTCCTCCCTCCAATATTAACATATTTCTTATAGACATACAGAGTAAATGGGAACCCATACTCTTTAAGGATCGGATAGGCATAGGTATAAACTCCCTCCCAACCATCGTCCATGGTGATGACAATGGACTCCTCCGGAATGTTTTTTTGTCCTTTTCTCCACGCCAGTACATCCGCCAGAGGGATCACCGGGATGCCGGATTCCTTGATGGCCTTCATCTGCT
>DASWXG010000343.1:0-2165 GCA_036405615.1 Prosthecobacter sp.
CCGACCAGTTTCTGAAGAAACTGGGGGGATTCATAAGTCAAAGTTTCGACGGGCATGAAAAAGAGGGGGAAATAACGGGATAAGGAAAGGCCCCTTGCACGGGGCAGCCGGGCATAAGCCTGCTGTTGAAGCAGTTACGGACAAAACTTCCGGCCCGGCGGCAGGAAAGTCCGGTTGGGGGGAGAGCGCAGCGCACTTCAGGGCACGGGCCACGGTTCATGGCGGCGGCAATGCACGGGACGCATCCATGGCGGGCAGACGCAGGTCACTTCACTTGAAAGCACCCGGATTCAGGCCGTTCACGATGGCGCCGAGACCTCCGAAGAAGAGGGCAAACACCAGGACCACACCGAACATAATGACATACATCACGATCACGGCCGGGATGGAGGCCAGCATGAACTTGAGCATGATCATGATCAGTCTGCCAAACGGGATGTCGATATCGGTCACCACCGTGCGCCCAGCTGGTGCGTGAACATCCGTGGAAGGGCTTTGGTAAGGATTGCTCATGGTCGGGAGTGTGGTGCGTTGCCTTGGCAATCAACGTGCAGCCCGCCGGGTCAGATCAACGGTAGCCGTAGGCCAGTGCCCAATAGACCGCCTTTTCCGTCTTGGAAGTGAGGGAAAAAACGATGCTGTAGGTGCCGGTCTTGGGAGGGTTGACCCGGATGGTGGAATACATGCCCTTGGATTTGAAATCGAGTTCGATCTCCTTGCCCTTTTCATCGAGCACCTTGAGTTCGAAGGCGATGTTTTCCTGGGCGGTTACCAGCCAGAAGGCATTCTCGTTGCCCTTGAACATCTGGTGGCGCACCATCAGTTTTTGGCCGCTTTTGACTTCGCCGTTCCAGTAGTCCTCGCGGACGATGAAACCTTGCTCCACAAAAGGCACGGCGGCTTCCATGGCGAAGCTGTGCGCATCGTCAATGGTGGCATGACTGAGGGGGGCGGAGGTCAGCAGGAGCGCCGTGGTCAGCAGGGCGGTGGCACGCTGGAGAAGTCTGGAAGAGGTAAGGAACATGGCGCTGCCGGAGGGGTAAAGGGTGGCTGCGAAGAGGGCGGCTGGCGGGTTGCAAACGCGCTGCGTTGTCGGTCACTTGGCTGCCTGGATATCGGTCAGCAGGCCGTCGCAGGTCTTGCCAATGTCACGCACGGCATCCTTGGTGAAACCGTCCACCGCACCTTCCATCTTGGCGAGGATGGACTTCAGGCCTTTGAGGATGTCTGCAACGGCGGGATGTTCCTTCTTGTCCTTGGACATGTGGCTGATGGAACTGATGAAGTGCTCCACCAGCATGGGCTGATTGAGCAGTTCGGCACGGTCAGCGGAGAAGTTCTTGGCCACCACAGAGGTGACGGAGGAGGTGCCACGCAGCCAGCCACCCATGCTGACGCACTGGGAAAGGTCTGCATCCTTCATCTGCTCCATGCTGTCGCGGACGGTCTTCTGGGTCTGGTCGAACTCACGGCGGATGTTGGCCCAGTCGTTACGGTCAGCGGCATCCAGGATGGCCTGCGCATGCGGACGGACGGCTTTGATGAGACCCAGGGCGGTGGCCAGGTCGATGACCTCGCGGCCGATGTCCTTGACGGCTTCCTTGTCTTCCGCCTGAACGGCGACAAAACCTTCTGCAACCACGAGGCCGAACATCAGGGACAGCTTGGTGCGGTCCACCGTTTTGGGCATGTCTGCCGAGCGGATCTCCTGGCGCCAGTTGGGCTCGCCGAGTTTGTCCAGTACGGAGAACACTTCGCTGGGAACCGGCACCACCACGTCATCCACCACCTGGCCGGGGAAGGCCTGGGGGTCGAACTCCTGAACGGGGCTGGCGGCCTGGGCGCTCAAAGGCGAGGCCGTGGCCAGCGCGGTGATGGCGGCAGCTGCGAGCAGGCGGGAAAAGGAAGAGCGGTTCATGAGCGGGAAGACAACGTGATCTGTAAGAGAAAACCAAACTAAGAAAGACCCGAATGGGCCGGGTGGCAACCGCTTTGAACAAGCGGAAGCGACATCCCGGCTGAAAGGACGGTCCTATTTCTTCTTCGGAGCTGGAGGCGGAGTTGTGGGTGGGCCCTGGATATAAAAATCGCGGAGGGTCTTGGATTCCAGAAGCTGGATCTGGTCCACCTTGATCTGGGAGGAGTAGAGAATGAGCTCGGCGAGG
>DASWXG010000344.1:0-5314 GCA_036405615.1 Prosthecobacter sp.
CCATCTCCATCCGCAGGGGCAGGAGCCGATGTCTGGGCCAGGGCCACTGCCGCAAGGGCAGCGATCATTCCGGGCAGCAGTGCGCGCCAGGGCCTTTTCCGAGATTCAACCGCCATCATGTTCAGGAATCCTCCGTTACCAGGGTGTGTATCCGCCGCAAGCTTTCCACCACACGGGCGATGTCGGACATTGGCACCTGGTTGGGGCCGTCCGAAAGGGCCTTGGAGGGCTCCGGATGTGTTTCCATAAACACACCGTCACATCCTGCAGCCACTGCCGACCTTGCCAAAACCGGAGCCAGCTTGCCGTCCCCGCCTGTTGCCGTGCCCAGGCCACCCGGCCGCTGGACGGAATGAGTAGCGTCAAAAATGACCCGGTACCCCAACTCGCGCATCCAGTATAGAGACCTCATATCCGCTACCAGATTCTGATAACCGAAGGTGGTGCCGCGTTCAGTAAAAAGAAAATTTTCGCAGCCGACGCTCTGCAATTTCACGGCGATGTTTTTGACATCCCAAGGCGCCATGAACTGGCCTTTTTTGACATTCACCGCCCGGCCGGTTTCCCCGGCGGTCAAAATGAGGTCCGTCTGGCGGCTCAGGAAGGCGGGAATTTGCAGCAGATCAATGTGCTCGGCAGCAATTTTGGCCTCTTCTGGAGAATGCACATCCGTAGTGACCGGCACGCCGAGTTTAGCCCCGATCTCCGCCAGGATTTTGCATCCCTTCTCCACGCCCAGACCACGGTAAGAACCGACGGCGCTGCGGTTGGCCTTGTCGTAGGAGGCCTTGAACACCCATTTCAGGCGCAGGCTGTTGGCAATCGCGCCCAGGCGCTCCGCGACTTCCCAGATGAATTCTTCGCTCTCGATAACACAAGGGCCGAGGATGAACAAAGGCTGCGTACCATCCACCGGCACGGAACCCACTTTGACAACGGGAAGAGAAAACATGGGAGAAAGAAAGCTCGCTCGCCCGGTGGCTCAAGCCGCCTTGCGAAATGGAGAATAGCGAGAGCCGCCAGTTCTGACAACAGGCAAGTGAAGCCCCCCGTGCAAGAAATGCACTTCTGGCAAATTCACCCCTTTGCCGCTGCGGCAGGAGCTGGCTGCAACTAAGCCCTGAAAAACACCTTTTCCGCCGTTTTCCCGAGCATCCAGGCCTTGTCGCTCGCGGTCAGGAAATCCAGGCGGTCGCGGACCAGGGAAATGGAATCCTTGTAGGTGTGCCCAGGCCCCACCTGGAAAGGGCAGTCGCTGGCCCACATGAGGCGTTTGGCGCCGAAGTAGTCCCGGCATTCCTTGATCATCGGTCCGAGGTCTGTGTAAGGCGGGGCTTTTTTGCCCAGGGCGTAGAAAGCAGAGGTCTTGAGAGTCACCTGCTTATGAACGGAAAGGTGGAGCAAGCGGTCCAGATGAGCCCGTGTCACCGCGCCAGCCATGCCAACCCTGGCAAAGTGGTCCACGACCACCGGAGTGCGGGGAAACTGAAGGCACATCTTGTCCACGGCGGGCAGATCTTCGGGATTGATCAGCAGGCAGACATTCAGCCCTTCGTCCGCAGCAATGCTCCAGAGATTGCGCATGCCGGGATTTTGCAGCCAGCCAGCCGAGTCCCCAGGATGTGCGTGGACACGGAATCCGCGCACGCCCTGCCGCGCCAGATCGCGCATGCGGTCGCGCAGCCCGGGCTTGCTTTCATCCACAATGGCCACGCCGGAAAACACGCCGGGATGGGCCGCCATGGCGTCCAGCATGTAACGGTTGTCATACTTGTACCAGCTCATCTGGATGAGCACGACACGGCGGACACCTTCGGGTTTGCAGTGGGCAAAGAGCTGCTCCGGCGTGAAGCTGGGCGGCACCATGTCTTTTTTGCCAAAACCGGGGGCCAGCGGGTAGCGGGCTGTGTCAGGGATCCACACATGCACATGGGCATCAATGCTGCCCCCTCCCGAACCGGAGGTGGCGCAGCCGCTCAACTGAGCGCCAAGGGCTGCCGTGACGGAGGTGGCTAAAAACTGGCGGCGGGAGGAGAGGGTGGACATGGTGGTGTTACAAGCTGTGCTTACGCAAACGTCAGAAGGAATCTTCTTTGGAACTCGAAGGCTTTTTCCACCTGGTCCAGTTCCACATATTCATCTTCGGTGTGGGCGCGATCAATGCTGCCGGGGCCGAAAACCAGGCTCGGCACACCGGCCCGGGAGAGTTTGCTGGCATCGCAGCCAAAAGGAACACCGCAGGGTGAAGGATCCAGCCCCAGTTCAGAAAGCACCCGGCCGGCGGTTTTCATCACGTCTGCATCCACAGGCGTGTCCAAGGCCTCATCCACCAGCAGCAGTGGCTCTTCCACCTCGGCCCGGATTCCGGAAATGCCCGCCAGCAAGCTGCGGTAGTGCGCCACGGCGTCGTCCGCCCGCTCTCCGGGGAGCAGCCTGCGGTCGATTTCGATGGCACAGCGGTCCGGTACAAAGTTCACCTGCACACCGCCCTGGATGACACCCACATTGCAGGTGCCATGGCCCACCAGCGGATGCCGGTTGGCCATCATCCGGGCATTGTCTTCCTCGATTGCCGCAATGACACGGGCCATGCCTGAAATGGCGTTCACACCGAGATGCGGTTTGGAACTGTGAGCGGCTTTTCCGTGCACCACGATGCGGCAGCGCAGCACGCCTTTGGTCGCCACAACGGCCCGCAATTCTGTCGGCTCGGCCACAAGCGCGGCGTCGGCCCGCAAGCCTTCACAAAGCTTCACCACGCCACGGTAGGAATACTCCTCGTCCACCACGGCGGCGAGCAGCACCTCACACGGCGGTGTCAACCCCTGCTCTTTCAGGGAAGCCACCGCATGCATCATGGTGGCGAGTCCAGCCTTGGTATCACAACTGCCACGGCCATACATGCGGCCTTCCCGGATGACGGGATCAAAAGGCGGCACGGTCATGCCCTTGACGGAAACGGTGTCCGTATGCGCCTCCAGCACGATACGCCTGCCGGGATTTTGCCCGGGCAAGCGGGCGATGACGTTAGGACGGCCGGGAAACACCTCCTGCGCCCAGACCTCAATGTCGCGAACCTCAAAAAAGCGCCGGACGTAGGTGGCGATCTCCCGCTCTCCAGGCCCGCCTTCATAGGAACTGTTGACGCTGTTGATGCGCACGAGATCGGCCAGGGTCTGGATCACCGGAGACATAGGGGAAAGTCCCAGCATGGACATGCAGCCCGGTTTGACAATGACACAGACGCGCATTCTTGTCACCTTTCTTGCCAGCGTCTGTGTTTTGACCTTAGCTCCGCACCGCGATGTTTGCCGCCTTTTCCCTTCCCTGCCGCCGGGTCTTGTCATGCCTGTTGTTCGCCAGCGCCACCGCCGCCGTGGCCCAGGACGAACCCGTATCCCTGCAGCTTCGCTGGCAGCCCGGAAAAACTTACACCCAGGAAACAACCACGGAGACCTTCACCGGCAAACCTTCCGGCAACAAGGCCGATGAGGTGAAGATGAAGGTGAGGCAGACCACCGAAATCCAGGTCACCGGTGAGGAAGGCGGCCGTAAAGAAGCGCGAGTGACCTTCAAGGCCATGGCTGGCGAAGTGATGCTGCAGGGCAAAAAACAGACGTTCGACTCCTCCGACTTGGCGAGCGCCCATCCCCTCATCCAGTCCTCCATCGGTCAGAGCGTCGGCAAATCCTTCGTGCTCGTCTATGACGCCGAAGACAAGTTTGTCGAAGTCAAGGACACCAGCGCCCTGGCCTCCAACACCCAGCCCTCCCCCTCCCTCTCCCATCTGGCCGAGGCCAAAGAAGTGGCCGAGCTCTACCGCCGCTCCCTCGAAATGGGTCTGCCGCAGGTGAAGGTCAAGCCTGGTGACCGCTGGACCTCACAGCAGACCGTCAAATTCCCAAGTGCCGGAACCGTCAATGTGGATCTCCGGGTCAAGTTCGACGCGCTGGTGAACTACGACAGCGGCCCGCACGCCAAGATCAGCTTTGAAGGTGACCTCAAAAACGACCTGAACGCCATCGAAGCACGCCCGGTCAGCATCGGCAAAGGCTCCAAGGCCTACGGCCAGATCCTGTTCGACATCCAGCGCGGCACCATTTCCTTCAGCGCCTTCCGCTCCGACATCACCCTGGATGTCCAGGGGCAAAAGGTACCGTTGCGCCAGCAAGTGGCCACCAAGCTGACCGATCTGAAATAATTTCGCCGGAGCATCCCCAACCGGGTTTCGTTACGCAGCGGGATTCCTCGTTGCCAGCCTCTGAGGGCGGCGGTTAAAGTACGATCTCATGCCCGACACTCCAGTGCCATGCCGACTCGCGTTTCTGATCCGTGACCTCGGTCATGGTGGCGCCCAGCGGCAGCTTGTCACACTGGCCAAGGCGCTGGCCGCACGAGGTGGTTTTGAAGTGACCGTGGTTCATTTTTACCCGGGGTTTTTCGAGCAGGAATTGAATGCCGCCGGAGTGCAAACCCGCTGTGTCGGCAAACGCCACCGCTGGGATCTCCTCGGCTTTTTCGCCCGCTTGCTCGGCGTGTTTCGCGAGCTGCGCCCGCATGTCATTCACGGCTACCTTCATGAGTCCAATCTCATGGCGCTGCTGCTGAAACCCTGGTGCGGTTTTCCCAAAATCTTCTGGGGTATCCGGGATTCCCAGACCGATGCCGACACCTGGGGAGTTTTGGGCAAGCTGAGTTTCCGGCTTAACTGCCTGCTGTCCGGTTATGCCGACGGCATCATCGCCAATTCCCGCGCCGGGCGGCATTACTATCTTGGCCATGGCTACCCGCGAAGCGGCTTCGAAGTGGTACCCAACGGCATTGACATCCAGCGTTTTGCCTTGCGAGGAAAGGTTCCCGCGGGGACCACATTCACGCTTATCGGCAGGCTGCATCCGATGAAGGATCACGCGACCTTTCTGAAGGCCCTTGCAGAAGTTCCCGCAGCCGAAGGACGCATCATTGGCAATGGCGATGCCGCCTATGCCCGGGAAATGAAAAGTCTGGCAGCCCGGCTGGGCGTGGACTCCCGGGTTTCCTGGGAACCGGCACGGGATGACCTGCCTTCCTTGTATCCAACCCTCGATTGTCTGGTTTCCTCCTCGGCCTATGGTGAAGGCTTCTCCAACGTGATCGGAGAAGCCATGGCTTGCGGGGTGCCCTGCATCGCCAGTGATGTGGGCGATTCCGCCTGGCTGCTTCAGAATGACCGCTGGGTGTTTCCGGCAGGAGACAGCCAGGCCCTTGCCGAAAGGATGCGCCGCTTTCTGGATCTCGATGTCCAGAGCCGGGAGGTTTTAGGCCAGCAAAACCG
>DASWXG010000345.1:0-4576 GCA_036405615.1 Prosthecobacter sp.
GCCCCGCTGGCGGGCAACGGCGGCCGCTTTTTCAGCGCAGGATTCGGAGTTTCCCGAGAAGGTTCCGAAGAGAATGAGAAGTGGCTTGGACATGGTTTGATGACGCACCATCTCTCCTCCAGCCCGCAATGAGGTGCTGCCGATGATTTGTCATGAGTTGTAGAAGAAATGACTCGGGCAAAAGCCGCGTATTTGTCATGCTCTGACATGGTGAAAATCTGTTGTTTGCTCCTTTTCCTGGCCGGTGCTTTGCACGCGGACGAATGGCCGCGCTGGCGCGGAGAAGCCGGGGATGGACGATGGAATCCAGCCAGCTTGAAGCAGGGTTTTGAAACTGCGGAACCTGAACGGCTGTGGCTGGCGGAGATTGGCGGCGGCTATGGCGGAGTGACGGTGAGCCAGGGCAAGGTCTATGTGCTGGACCGGCAGGAGAAACCGGAAAGCATTGAACGCATTCTTTGTTATGCGGCGGACAGCGGGCGGCTTGCCTGGTCCCTGGAATGGCCTGCGGATTACGGGCGCATGGACTATGACAACGGTCCCCGGTCTTCGGTGAATCTTGTTGAAGGGCGCGCTTATGTTCTGGGTGCCACGGGCATGGCCTTCTGCCTCAATGCAGCGTCTGGTGAAGTTCTTTGGAAAGTGGACACGGTGAAGGAACATGCCGCCGTGGTCCCCACCTGGGGCTTTGCTGCCTCCCCCGTGGTGGATGGCAAACAGGTGCTGCTGCATGTGGGTTCACAACCTTCGGGGAGCATTCTTTCCCTGGACAGCCAGACCGGGAAAATGTTGTGGCGCGGAGGGCCGGATCCGGCGGGTTATTGCACCCCTGAGATCATCACTCATGGGGGCGCACGCCAGCTCATCGCCTGGGGGCCGGAAAACATCCAGAGTCTGAATCCTGACACAGGCAGCACGCTCTGGACCTTCCCTTACAAAATCACGTATGGTGTCAGCATTGCGCAGCCGCTTTATCAAGATGGCATCCTGCTGGTCTCCGGCTACTGGCATGGCACCAAGGCTTTGAAGTTGGGGCCGAAGCCGGAACTGCTTTGGGAAAACGAGAAAGAGATGTGCGGGCTGATGTCAGCGCCTCTGTTCAAGGACGGGTTGGTCTACCTGCTGGACAAGAACAAGGGGCTGCAATGCTTTGAACTGGCCACCGGAAAGATACGGTGGAGCGACCGCAACACCCTGACCCCCAAGGACCGCAATCCTCAGATGAGCCTGGTGTGGATGAAAGAGAGTGAGGGGCTGGCCGCTTTGTTGAACGCCAGCGGCGAACTGGTTTACGTGCGTCTCGAGCCGGATGAATTTGAGGAACTGGGCCGTCATCAGATCATCGGCAAGACCTGGGCCCATCCTGCCTTTGTGGGTAACCGTATCTATGCGCGCTCGGACACCCAACTGGCGGCCTGGAGGCTCTGGCCGGATTGACACTTGGCCTAACGTCCGAAGGACTTCAATTCTTCAATCCTGTGCCGGTATCTTTTAGCCCATTCGCCAATTTCCGAAGATGGCAGCTGGCTGGCTCTGTGGATGACGAAAGGTTCCAGATAGTCCATGCCGCACAGCCGCGCGGTTTGGTCAAAGGGTGCCAGCAGTTCCCTGACGGTGTAGCGGTTGTAGCCTTCGCGGTGATAGGCATCTTCAGGGCCGCCTGCAGTGATGGCGCTCATCAGTTTTTTACCCGCGAGCTTGGTGCCGTTTTCTCCATAGGCGAATCCATACTCGAGCACGACGTCCTGCCATTCCTTCAGGATTGCCGGGGCGGAGTACCAGTAGAAGGGATGCTGGAAAACAACAATGTCATGTTCGAGCAGCAGTTCCTGCTCGGTTTCGAAATCAATGTGCAGATTCGGGTACTCTTCATAGAGATCCCGAAAGGTCACTCCGTCGATCCCTTGCACCGCATCCATGAGCGCCACGTTCATACGGGAACGGTGCAGGGCAGGGTGGGCGAAGAGGATGAGGACGCGGGCCATGGTCACAGATGCCAGATGTTTGGCGGTGAGCCAAGGGCAAGAAAAGCCAGAGCCTGCTCAAGCTGAAATACGACAAGTGTCGGATTTTTGCTTCCCATGTCCGACAAATGTCGGCATGATCGGAAATATGGCTAAAAAATCTCTTCCACCTCTCTCTGGAGCCGAGCAGGCGCTGATGGACATTCTCTGGAAGAAACATCCTTCCACCGTTCTGGAACTGCTTGAGGCGGTGAACGAAGGCCGTGCTGAACCGGTCACCCGGAACACGCTGCAAACCCAGCTGACCCGGCTGGAAGCGAAGGGCTGGATTGTGCGGGATGACTCCAGCCGGAGCCATGCCTATGAGCCGGCTGTGGCGGAACAGCGTGGCAGGACGAGTGTTCTGAAGGAGATCAAACAGCGGCTTTTTGGCGGCAGCAATCTCGCCCTGGTCCGCTGTCTGGTGGAGAGCGGCGAGATGTCGGAGAGCGAGTTGGAAGAGTTGCGCGAACTGGTGCGCCAAAATTCAGCCCAGAAAGGGAAATGAACCATGAATGCGGAAATCCTGCCTTTGTTGAATCTTGCCCTGCATGGAATTTTGCTGGGGGCGTTGTCCTGGACTCTTGTCCGTTTTTTCGTCCGGGATGCCCGGCACCGTAGCATTGCCGCGAGTGTGGCGATCTTTGTCACGGTGCTGGGGCCTCTGGGCATTGCCCTTCTTCCTTCCTGGCCGGAGACGACGGAGATCCCTGTATTGAAGGTCATTCATCAGACCTTCGAAGCCGACTGGAAAGTGATGGTGCAGTCTCCGCGAGAATCACTTTCTGAACCAGATTCCGCCACGTCTCATCCTCGCCAGACATGGAGCCCTGGTTTGACTGCGAATGCCCTGGGATGGGTTTGGGCGGCCGGAGCCCTGGGGTGGTTCTTGCTGCATCTTCTCCGAACGATCCGCGTCTGGGGATGGAGTGGCGGGCTGCGCAGAGCCACAGCTTCCGAACTCGAGACGCTTCCTGATTCTCTGAGGAACCAGGAACTCCGGGTTTTCGACCACGCGGGCTCGCCCTGCGTGGTAGGCTGGCTGCGGCCCGTCATTGCCGTGCCTGCGTCCGCCTTTGGCAGGCTTTCTCCCCGGCAGTGGCATTGGGCCATCCGGCATGAAAGGGAGCATCTAAGAGGGGCGGATACGCGGGTGCTTTGGTTGCATGAATGCGCCCGTGCAGTTGTGTGGTGGAATCCGTTTGTGCATGGCCTCGCCGAGATTCATAGCCTCGCCCGAGAGGAAGTCTGTGATGCAGAGGCTTTGGAGGATTATAACGAAACAAATGGTTATTCGGAGTTTCTCCTGGGCTGGGCTTCACGACCGGTGCCGACTGGGGCGGCGGCTTCCTCCGGAGTCATGGCCATGGCCCGCTCACGTCCTGTGCGGCGCTTGAAGGCCCGTCTTCTGGCCCTGGCGGAAGGTCGTCGGGTAGGGCGGCGGGTGAGGGGATGGTTCATTGCGTCCCTGACCATGCTGGCTTTGCTGATCACGGGGGCCGTGTCCTTGGTGGGGTTTTCCACCGCCGCAGCCCAGACCCCGGCTCCGGTGGCTGAGAAAGAGACGGGCGATGCCGAACTGTTTACCCGCAGCTATCAGGTCTCCCCGGACTTCTTGCCGGGACTTGCTGGTGGGGTGGAGGCGAAGAGCGCTTTGGAGAAAAAGGGCATTGAATTTCCCGCAGGTGCATCTGCCATTTTGATGGAGTCCAGTTCGAAGCTGATTGCTCGCAACACGCGCAAGGCACACGCAAAGATCGAAAGCTTGGTGGCTGCCTCCCACCGCCAGTTTCCGCAGGTTCATTTTCAGGGGCGGTTTATTCAGACGGATCATTTTCTGGGCAAGCATGGTGAGGTGATTTCCTCGCAAGCCGCCGAACAAATGATTCGTGAGATGTCGCAAAAGAAAGGGGTGGACCTCCTGAGTGCTCCGTCAGTGACCAGCCGGCAGGGGCAGCAAGCTGTTGTGGAGATTTGCCGTGAAAACCCTGCCAATGAGCAGCAGAAAGTAGGCCTCCGCCAGGAGCTGAATGCAGTGGCGGCCAGCAAGGGCAAGGTGGAGCTTCAAACGAAAACTGAACTCTTCAAAGTGCCAGGTGTTTCCATGCTTCCGCCTCGGGATCTTGCTTCGGTGGACTGGGACCGTGTCAAAACCTACGAAGTGGCAGGCAAAGCACAGCTGGCCAGCGGCGAGACCCTGCTTCTGCATCTGCCTATGGACAGCCTGTCCGTGACAGTTTTGATCAGTGTGAAAGCGGTTAGGCCGGACGGCAAGAATGCAGCGAGTTTCAACGAGTCTTTTGATACAGCCCTTGCTCGTAAAACAGGGGATGGGGCGATGCTTCCAGCAGACGCTTTTGACCGTGAGGTCGGGCAGAGCCGGGATGCGGAGAAAAGGTCTTCTGTCCCAAGGATAACTTTAAAGATGGTAACCGCATCGTTCTCTGACGGGCGGCAGATCGAACGGGCCTTGATGCCGGACGCTGCCGCCGAGGAGAACTCCGGGAATACACCGCCTGTTTCTTCGGATACAGGGTGGATATTGAGGGCTGTCTTTGTCGAAGAACAGCTTC
>DASWXG010000346.1:0-7866 GCA_036405615.1 Prosthecobacter sp.
CCCTCATCGATTGGCTCAGACTCGCCTTTTGAGGTTTTCAAACACCGCCTAGGCCTGACGTCGCGCCACCCGTCGCACATGATTATTGGTTAACTCCTTCTCCTGTTGAACAGACAAAACCATGATGGCCAAGGGTCGCAAGCATCTGGGTGCAGCTGCGTTAAAATCCGCCCTCCTTTAATTTGGATGGCCAAATAAAAACTGACGGATCATCCTGAAATAAAGGCAGCTGCCTCTTCCTCACTGACCACTTTGTAATCTGCGTTGTAATGACTGTACAGCAGGGGCGTTCCTTCCCGATCAATTAGTCTGGCATTGATCCTAAATTTCGTGCCAACGGGATATCGTTCACGCATAGCCTTTGAGCACTCTACCTTCAGACCGGAATGTGCCCACTGCCCTGGCAACGGACGCACACGAGTTTTGCTACCGGAATTTTCCCCGATTGGCAGGTATGTCTCTACAATGATGTCTTTCATCCGTGAAATCCTCCTAAACCCCCTCTTCCTGAAACTATCAAAAGGAGATCAAAAAATCACCGTAGCTAGCTCGAAAAACAAGGGGCAAAAAGAGGCGGTTTTGGGGGCTTCTTCGGTGTTTTCCGTGTCTGCCAGAGATTCACACGGGTTAAATCGGGGTGGCTTCGAACATGATACTTCCGCTGTTTCTTGCTGCCGAATAGCGAGCGGCACCATCACTTTTCGGCTCCTCCGGTTCTGCGCAGCCCATGTTCAACCCCAATTGTCTTGACAAGTCATCTGGCTCTAGCATTATTTCACCTATGCCTGACAACCACGTTATTACTATACATAGTACAGACGGTTCCCATCCTAATTTTGACCCTGTGGATTGCGTGATTGCCGTGGGAGATAAGGTCACCTGGAGGAATGAGGATGGCCAGCTTCATACGGCTACCAGCACGGGGGATTCTCCCGTGTACTTTGACTCCGAAGATATCGCGGCCAATGGAGGCGAGTATTCTTTTACCTTTGAAACGGCTGCTGAGAGCTGTCCCTATGTCTGTCTGTATCATCAGTCTATGATGGCAGGCACGATTTCAGTGCGTTAACCATCATTGCTCTGCCCGCTGGATGTTCCAAGGGTGGAGCAGACGTTAGAAAGCCGCGCCGCAGCAACCGCGCATTGTGTGCCCGCAACTCGTCCAGCCATGAGCATCGTTCGATTTATTCTTGGCATCGTCATCCTGGGTCACGGAACCGACAGCGGTTTACAGGCACAGAGCAATGCGCTACGCTCTGATGTGGATCTGCGGATGAGCCAGTTCATCGAGAACGCAGATGGCACGAAGTCTTCGCCGGTCTCCAAGGCTCTACCGGCCCGCCGGACGCTTGACTTCACGATGCAGAGCGCCGAGCCCACCGCGCCAGTCGCGGGACAGGCAGCCGCGGACGAACGCCAAGCCATGGTAAAACGCCTGAAACAGGCGGATGAGGCGATCATGGCCTGCGTGCTCAATTCCGCCGGGCAGCCCAAGGGAACGACGGAGGAGATTCTCACGCGGCTGGAAGCAGCACGGCAGCAGGCCCAAGGCGACCTGCGTAAGGACTTGGACAACCTGTTGATATCGGCCCTGGCGAAGACCTCCATGGCGCTCAGCGGCGGTGCCGGCGCCACCGCTACTTTCAAGGTGTGGTCCTACCGTCTTCTGGGCGAAAGCAATCCCGCAGATACAGCGCTCTGCGGGCCGACGATTGTCGCCCATCCGGGAACTACACTGTTCATACCGGTGCTCAATCTCCTCAACAAGAGCGACCTGGACATTGCTAACATTGCCCCCCTGCCCAAGGCGATCAGCTTTCTTAACCCCCTGCCCAATGCTCCGCATGGTTTTGATGTGATCAACCTTCACACGCATGGGCTGAATGTCTCGCCGAACTGGCCAGCCGATGATGTTTTCCGTGAGGTCCGCCCTTACCAGCTCAAGTTCTATGTCTATTCTCTGCCGGCGGATCACCCGGTCGGCACGTTCTGGTACCACCCGCACAAGCACGGCGCGGCATCTTCGCAAGTGGCCGGCGGCATGGCGGGAGCGCTGCTGGTCAGAGGTCTGAAAGAGCCCCAGGGACTGGACCAGCTAGGGGTGACGAAAGGCTGGCAGAGCGAGGGACCACCACTGCTGCTGCAGCAACTCGCTCCCTACCAGCATGCCAGCACCCAAACGCCGAACCCGAATGACTTCATCTTCCGTCCAGACGCCTTTGCCCTGTATTTCATTGGCGAAGTCCAGAACGGCGTCAATTTGCCCGATATCGGCACGGCGGTCAGCCAGATGACAGCGGGGCTGGGGCAATTGGTGCCGCCGATTCAAAGCTGGGTGAATGGTCGATTTCAACCGCTGCTGCCTGAACGATTCACGGGGGACACCTTCCGCTTGAGATTGATCCATGGCGGCATCGCGGAGAATTGGCGTTTTGGCCTGGCTAAGGTCGGCGCCGCAGCTGGAACCCAGCCGCCCATCATCCAAGTCATCGCCTGGGATGGCCTACCGCTGGAGACTCCCTACTACCTGGATGCGGCGCAACCCAAACTGATTCTCTCACCGGGCAATCGCGCGGATGTGCTGGTGTGGCTGCCGGACACAGAACCGGGCAAGTACGAAGTCCTGGCTCAGCCTTTGACTGGCACTCAGACCCAGATTCGACTGGCGACCTTTGAAGTCCGCGCCGGTGATGCGCGCGCAGGCAAATTCCTGACGGCGGAGGAGGTGCGCCCGTATTTAAAACCCGATCCACCACGCCCCCCGGGCGGCGCAGCGCTGCCTGAATTCACCTACACGGGACGCGCCAGACGCATGCGCGTCAGAGGCGCGCCGGGAAACTACGCTTTGGACAAGGGAGTGTTCTTCATCAATGAGCAGTCCTATCCTGGAACCCCGCTGCACTTTACCCTGAATCAAAGCGCCAAGCTTTCGATTGAGGCGTCGGGTCATCCGATCCACATTCATGTCAACCCCATGCTTCTGGACGCGGATCCTCAGCGCCTTAATCGGGGATTGCCCCTGGGCAGATATTGGGCGGATACGATCTTCGGCGGAGCCTCGGATAAAGCGGTGATGCCCTTTGATCACTGGCCGGGCAAGTCCGTCGTCCACTGCCATATTCTTGATCATGAAGACAGTGGCATGATGAATGTGCTGGAGATTCGCAATGGCACGGGGATCCCCATCTTTCCGGTCAAAGGGTTGCTGGACATCACGCATGTGCCCGCGTCGATCCTGGCAGCGATCAAGCCTGCGTGGCCGAGCCCCCCCCCCTCTGGCACGGACGCCTCAAGCGGCCCTGTGGTGTATGTTTTTCTGCCGCGTCCTGAAGATATGACGGAGTGCGTGCACTGCTCCGCGGCCGTCAATGCCATCGCCGCGCTCCGCCATGATGCCAGCCTGCCACCCTTCCGCATCGTGGCCATTACCGGGCCGAATGTAACGAGCCTGGATGCTTTGGCTATTGCCATGGACCTGGATCAGAGCCGCGACAGCATCAGTGCCGATCCTGCCCTGGAGGTGTTCGAAGGAATGGGTGTCCTGGATGGCACGCCCGTGGAGGAAAAGGCTGACGGGCGTTATGTGATCCGCGTGTCCCGCAAGCCGGACGGCTCCATCGCCCACCCCTCCGACATCATGCACGGACTGTTCGTGGTGGCGCCCAATGGCTTTATCGTCTCCGCCAATCGTGGCTTCCGCGCTCATGACGATGTCGACCAGACGAAGGCTGACATACGCATCGCCGCCAATGTCCAAACTCAGCTCGCCAAGGTGAAGCAGGCCTTGGACGCCCTGCCCCCGCCGGTGGGCAGCAAATCGAAGATCCGCGATGACGCGCTGCTCAATCTGAAGCGTTTCGATGCCCGCTTCGACGCCTTTGAACGGGCGCGCAAATGAGCGGGACCTTTTTGTGCAACTCCTCTGTCTCCCGTTGTTCGTCTCACACCATCCCACCCACCCGCCATGGCCCACCATACCGTTACCATCACCAGCGCCGGATTCGCACCGGACCCGATCAATGCCCAGATCAATGATACCATTCATTGGCAGAACAATGACAACTCGACGCACACCGCCACCAGCGACGAACCGGGAGTCATCGAAACGGGAGATATTGCCGGCGGCCAACCATCTGCGGCGATCACCTTGGCGCGGGCCAGCGATCACTCGGGATTCTCCTACTTCTGTGAATATCATCCGACGATGATGACCGGCACCGTCTTTGTCACGGACACAGCGGCGGTGCGCTCCGGCGTGTACACCGTGGCGGAGTGGACCGCGATGGCTCAGATCATCGCCGCCGCCTGGGTGTTTGACCAGGCGGATGACTTCGCCAACGCGCTGGCCACGCTACCCGCCGCGGATGCCGCGCTGGTGCAGACGGAGCTGAATAACATTGATGCCTGGTGGCAGGGACAAACCGGCGGCGCGCCGCTGTTCGCGGACAAGGCTTTCCTTCTCGCCCAGACACGGGAGTTGCTCGATCTCGCGGGCAAGCGCTTTCGCACCGCCTGGCTCAAGCTGCGCCCCCGGGTCGCCCGCTCTCCGAATCCGAATCACATGGGCAACAATGGCCAGAGCCAGGATCCTCTGGGCAAGGCGATCACCATCTTTGGCGCGCCCCAGAACGAGCTGGATGCTTTTAGACTGGAGATCCGCTATGCCTCGGCCGCCTTCGCTATCGAGATCGCGAGAGACAACGGAACGGCCATCACGCCCCAGCAGCGTCAGGCCTACCAGACGGCCAAGGCGAATGTATCCGCCGCGCACTATGAGCTACTGGCAGGCCATCAGGTGCGCGGACTGCAGACTCTTTTTGACGCGGATGCCTTTGACACCGCCGCCTTTACGGAAGGCATGTGGCGCCTGACCGACGCCGGTGAGTGGGACGATCCACCCTTTTCCATCTGGCATTGGCTGCGCTGGATCGACGCCTATCTGGGTGTGCTAGCTACCGGGAGTGTGCCGGATATCATTCCGCCTCCGTGAGGGGGCGAAGGGTCCAGCGACATCCATGACAAACTGAAGCTGCATAAATGCGAGGCCGGTCTGGCCATCCCCCCTCACACCCAAAGCTTCCAATCCAGCGACCGGTACTGCACCGCCTCCATGATGTTATCCGCAAGGTCTTCTTGCGTCCAATCGAGGTCTTTCCGCTTCTGTCGGATGCGCTCACCAAAATATACAACCATACACTGGAGACTACTTCTATCTGCGCTAATCCCAAGGGGGAATCTGATCATTACAGCCCCACGATCCTACTTCCTTTTCTGCGATTCTCTTCCGGCTGCAACCGCCGCCGCATCATTGATGTAGCTCACGAAGAACCAACAATTGCCGGATTTCAGGGGACAAAAAGGGTCAAAAACAGGCTATTTCGGGCGCTTTTTTGGCATTTTTCGTCGGCTGACTAGAAGTCAAATCTGGTAGCAATCCCTTGGTTTTCAATGCGCTGCGAATTTTTATGAAAATAAGGTTGCATGACAAGGATTCATGGCTGCCACCAGCATGAACGAAGCAGGAAATGTGACGCTGTCCACGGCACGTGAAATCGTCACACGGCCGTCCTTCAGCGACTGTCGCATGACCTCCAGGGGGCTGCGGCGGAATTCCGGCAGCTCATCCAGAAACAGTAGGCCGTTGTGAGACAGGCCACGCCTGCTGCTCAGAAAGAAGGCCGCCAGCGCTGTGGATCTTCGTGGTCTCGATGGCCTTTTCTTCGGTCATGCCCGGCATGATGGCGCCCACGCGTTTGGCGATCATGGATTTGCCCGTTCCCAGAGGTCCCACCATGAGAATGTTATGTCCGCCTGCCACAGCATAGCCCGATGGAGATGTTGACAGGCGAACAGGCACTCAACGTAGGTTTGAAGATTGATCTGTTCGGTGGTGCCACGGTGCTGGTGAGGGATGTGGAACAGGCTGTGCTTGTCGCCCGGCTGCTTAAAAGCTTGGCCGTCGCTTCGTCATGCTGAGCTTCTCTGGCAGCCTGAAGATCTTCATTGCGCTGGAGCCCTGCGAAATGCGTGCAGGCATCAACACGCTGCATGCTCTGGTAGCTGTCAAACTCAAGGGTGCGGTTGAAGGCGGGGCGCACTTTGGCTGCTGTTCTTAGATCCGATAATTGTCTCCAAGGGCGGCTCCTCATTTGCGTCCGCTCTTTACCGCTGGAGATCAAGCGGAGTCACCGAATTTCCGCATGAGAATGCAGGCTTCCTCTACTGGGTCGCATTTTAGAGCTTTGAACAGTTCAAACGCCTCCACAAAGTCAACTCGCCGTTCTCCGAGTTCGATTCGGGCTACCAGAGCATGCTCTCTTTCCAAGAGTGCGGCCAGATCGCGCTGGGTCAAACCCGCCTTTTGCCGCAAGCCACGGAGGTGTTCGCGGAAAATTTCTGATAGGCGGCTATGAACAGACTTTCGCACGCTGCGATTTTGCGAGCGAAACGCCTTGCTTCCAAAATGAGAGCATATATACGTCTTCTACCTGAAAGGCTCGATTAGTAGGCGTCGAGGCACAAAATCTAAACACATCTTATCATGAAGACGGCACTCCTTTTTTGGCACATGGTTTTGATCCTCGCTTGTGCAGGACCGAGTGTGTGGGCTGACGAAGCTTCGTTTTACCAAGGCACTTGCCGGAATGTCACCCATTCCGTCGATGGCCTGCTCAAGCTTTATCTCCTGGAACGGGCGGATGGAACCCTGGACGGCTACATGTCCATCAGTGGTTGGCTGGTAGGCAGTGGCCGAGTGACAGGGACCAAAACGGGTAATACTTATCAATTCAAGACTGCTGACAGTCAGGGAAGGGAATCCATCAAATGGGAAGGAGTGAAGGGGAGTGAAAAGATCTCTGGAGAATACTACACTCAGGCCGACGGACAGGCTGGAGAGTGGAACATCAGTCTGCAGAGCCATTCTGAAATCGGGGAAAAACTTCCCAAGGAATCATTCGAGCAATATTTTATGCTCAAGCTGGAGACTGACTTGAATTCGAATGTTAAGCTGGAAGACGGATCCACCCAGACGGGAGCTCAGGCCCTATTCTCAACTATCCATCCTGTAGGAACTGGCATTAGCGTCAGTGTGGACAGTGTCGGAATCGAGTGGAAAGACGGAGCTTCCATGACTTCCACGGATGAAATACGGCGGTACACCATTGATTACACCCTCTACTGGAGCGGTATTGTGCAGGCTTTTGGGCATAGTAAACTGCGTATGAGCTTTAACGCCAACTTGGGTAGAATCACTGCCCACGACCTCATTTCAACCACTGGCACAACCAAAACTGACGTGGAGGAAATGGCTTTTGGGATTGGGGTGCTGCTAGGCAAGGCCGCCATGGAGTCGCTTCTCCAGGCAGAATAAGCCCTCGTAGCGGCCTGATGAAGTGAAACCTGAGAGACGCTGGGTGGCAATCAAACCAAAAAAGGCAAAAAAAGCGAACAAAGGGCAATGGTTTAATCTGTAACTCTTTGATTTACAACGATTTAAGTTTTAGGGCGCGCACTGCTTTTCGTGAGGGCTACCTCTCTGGAGGCATTGAAAATCAACAGGTTATGAAGCGAGCGGTAAGGTGGGACGGGCAATTTGATACCAGTTTGCAGGATTATGATGAATCCAGGCCTTTTACTCGTTTGGTGGATCGCTCAAAATATGGCGCTGCTTGATGACGCTTCGGGCCTGTTTGGCGGTCAAGCAGTGGTTGTCATCGAAGATGGGATGACGTTTTCGTCTGGAGCGGAGGCGGTGAAGTGGTGGAAACAACTGGGTATGGCAGATCCTGGCCGACCTGCCTTCGGCAGGTTCGCGACGCCGAAGAGAGGTGGAAGAGGGCACGGAGGCCGCGATCAAACCTCTGC
>DASWXG010000347.1:0-2128 GCA_036405615.1 Prosthecobacter sp.
TCCTTGGGTGCCAGCACGATGCGGGGGCAGTCGCCATGACTGCCGTAGATGGCCTGGAGCAGATCGCTCTGTTCCACACTTGTGGGCAGGCCGGTGGATGGGCCGCCGCGCTGGACATTGATGACGATAAGCGGGATCTCCGCCATGCTGGCATAGCTGAGGGCTTCCATCTTCAGGCTGAGTCCCGGGCCTGCGCTGCCGGTGACAGCCAGATGGCCGGCATAAGCCGCACCGATGGTCATGGACACGGCCGCGAGTTCATCTTCCGCCTGCACGTAAATGCCGCCGTACTTGGGCAGCTCACTGCGCAGGGTTTCCATGATGCTCGACCACGGAGTGATGGGATAGGCCGAACCATACCGCACACCCGCGGCGATGAGGCCCATGCTCATCAGCGTATTGCCATCCGTGCTGAGACGGTGCTCGTCCGTGTGTTCGCCCTCTTCAAAGCTGAAGCTGCCGATTTCACCGATGGGGTAGGCATAACCTGCGTCGAAGGCTAACAAGGCGTTGCGCAGCACGCTTTCATCCTTCTTCCCGAACTGGCGGCTGACGATGCCGGTGAGCTTTTCCTTGTCCAGCTGGTAAACTGCACAGAGCAGCCCCAGAACAAACATGTTCTTGCCGCGGTCGCGGGCGCTGCCGCCGATGGCTTCCACAGTGGCGGCTGTGAACGGGATGCCGATATGGTGCACACCGCGCTCGCTCTTCAGTTCCGTCACCTCACCACTGTCATAAAAGCAAATGCCACCTTCACGAAGGGAATGGAAATGGCTGTCGTAGCTGTGCTGGTAAAAAGCCACCAGCACATCGCTTTCATCCCCCGGGTGCAGCACCTCCCCGGACCCAAGATGCAGTTGGAAAATGGACGGGCCGCCCGAAATGGTGGACGGGATGGTCATGTAGGTCATGACATCGTGCTGGGTGCGGCCAGCGAGACGGGCGAGGAAACCGCCGACGGACTGGATGCCGTCCTGCGAGTTTCCTGCCAGACGGATGACAGCGTTGCGAAGAGGCGTGGCCTGCTGAGAAGCCGTGGATGCGGAGGCTGTAGACATGGCTTTGCTTGGCCGTGCGGGGTGGTGGTTGGAATCGCCCGGCGCAATTTCGCGATGCTGCAATGAACGCCGCCCCAAGGTCAAGACAGCGTTTCACTGACAGAAAGCTTTTTGAAACCGCCCCGCTCAAAAGGCAAAGCAGTCACACCCCGACCCCCACAGCTGGCCTAACGGAGAATGCGCACGGGCCGGGCCGCTGCGGCGCATGACGCGCGGAGCCGCCCAGGGGGCAAACGAGATGGCGCGCTCACTGCGGATAAAGCCGGGCGCGCCATAGCCACCGAACTTCGCCACCGGCGACCAGTCAGGCATCACCGGCAGTTCCGGGGGAGAAAGGTCCTTGAAATCGGCCTCCCCCCATACCGGTTTTCCACCCAGAATGGTGAGCACGCTATGCAGCCCCTTGATGTCTTCTTCCGGCACCCGGAAGTAGTCATCACTCAGCACAATCAAGTCCGCCAGCTGGCCTGGCTTTAGCACGCCCTTCTGCTCCTCGTCCCGGCTGAACCAGGCACTGCCTTGAGTATAAAGGCGCAGAGCTTCCTCACGGCTGAGGCAGTTCTTCTCTGGATACAGGCCCAGGCCGCCCACCGTCCTGCCGGTCACCAGCCAGTAGAGCGAGTTCCACGGGTTGTAGTTGGCCACCCGTGTCGCATCCGTTCCCGCCCCCACCGGCACTCCCATTTCCAGCATGCGCCGGACCGGCGGGGTACGCTCTGCTGCGGCTGCGCCGTAGCGGTCCACAAAATACTCTCCCTGAAAGGCCATGCGGTGCTGGATGGCGATGCCCCCTCCCAACGCTTTCACCCGCTCAATGTTCCGGTCGCTGATGGTTTCGCAGTGATCGAAGAACCAGTGCAGACCTTCCAGCGGCACTTCCTGGTTCACCTCTTCAAACACATTGAGAAAGCGGGAGATGCTTTCCTCATAAGTCGCATGCAGGCGGAAGGGCCAGCGGTTCTGGGCCAGCAGCCTGACCACCTCTTTTAGTTCAGGTTCCAAAGAAGGAGGCAGATCGGGGCGGGGCTCCAGGAAGTCTTCAAAATCCGCGGCACTGAAAACCAGCATCT
>DASWXG010000348.1:0-2896 GCA_036405615.1 Prosthecobacter sp.
TTGAAACAGGTCGCTGTCTTTTCAAATTCACACGGGGTGCATGTCAGATCCTTGGCAGACCTGGGGCGGGAGCAGGCCGTCCACCTCTCAAAGAATACCTGGGTGGAGAGGGGTTCTGCGGCCGGTTGGCACGCCGCTGAACCACCGGCTGCAACCGCGTCAGCATCGCAAGACCAATCATGCCAAAAAGCAGCATGTTGGAGGTGTGGTTGAAGATCACCCCCAGGAGGAAGTGGGGAATGGCCACTAACATCGCGGCCAAGGCCACTGTTTTGGCAGGACTTGCGGGAGCCTTTTGAAAGCCGTCCCAGACTAAAAGGAGCAACCAGATGCGGAGCCCATACCATGCCAAAAAACCCACAGGCCCCACCTCCACAAGCACCTGACCGGGCTCCATGTCGAAAACCGGTGGCCGCATTTTCGGGGCAGGAATCCGCATGACCCTTCGGATGGCCTCGGTGGCAGGATGAGTGGTGCCGATTCCATAGCCAGCAGCTCCGGCCTCCTTCAGTCCCATCTCCATCGCTGACAGCGGATGCTCAATCACCCGGAACGCCAAGCTGTCCGCCGAGCTGCTGGTGCGTTTCGACATGTAAGAATAGGCGTCGTAGAAAAAATACGCCGCTCCTGCCGCGCATACGACGATGCCTGCGAACATGATGGAAAGGAAGTTTTTTGTGACCCCTATCTTGCCTGATATTCCGGCCAGCAGAAAGCCAACGAGAACCAGAGCGTCGACATACAAAAACGCACGAGAGCCGCTCATCAGGCCGTTTGCCAGCAACAAGGGGGCGCAGACGCAGATCAACACCCACTTCCACTTTGTTTCCTGGAGCGACAACAGCATCAGGAGGAGAGTGGTGAAGAAGATGACGAAGGTGGTGTGGCCGGTGATGTAGGAAAAGGTGCCGGTGATGCGCACTTTTTCGCCAAAGCCGAATCCGATGGCGCCCGTTTCCTGCATGGCCTCCAGCTGGGCATACACATTCAACGGGCTGCCCGGCCCCGCCCGCCACTGTGCCAGGCCAAGAAGGCAGATGGGAATGCCGATGAGAACATAAAGGGACAACTGGCGCACCATCTCCTCACGTGTCCGAAACAAGTAGGGCATCATGAACACCAACGGAACATAGTAAATGTAGATCTTCAGCCCGTACATACCCAGCATGACCGAGCCGATGTTGGGATTGAGCGCATAAGGCACCAGGAGCAGAACTAGAATGCCCAGCATGAAAGACGGGATGTCGAGGCGCCAGGCCCTGATCTCCGGATCCGGTGAAAGAAAAAACTTCAAATAAGGCCCCAAAAGGATGACGTCCTTCATGAAGTAAACCAGCTCCTGCAACTGTGGAAACGCCCACTTTCGGATCGCACCTTCAAAGAGCAGAATGACAAAAGCGGTTTTGACAGCCCCACGCCAATGCGAATAGCCCAAGGCCACAATGATCACCCCAAAAAACGCGCCAATGGTGAGCAGCGTGGACAACGAAAGCTTGGCGGCCAGAAAGGGAAAGAAGTGCATGTCGGTTTGATGAACTGCTGAGCAAAGTAGGAGCGTTTAGGCCGGACGGATGGGTGGTTTTGTGAGAATCATAACCAGATTATCGCTGAACCAACGCCCCTTCAAAAGACCGAATGAGATCTGCTGAAATGTCCAATGGGTGAGCTTGGGAACATAGCCGTGATTGGTGAAAGAAAACGCCGCATGGCCAAAACCGGCCTCCCTAAACATCCGCTGCAGATCTTTTCGCAGCAGCGCGGTGATGTGCGCCGGGTAGCACGAGTCCTGAAACGCAACGTAATGCCCCGAAAACAACAAGGCGAGCAAGGACCGAATGCTTTCCTGGTTGGGCGTCGTCAGCACCACTGCACCGAAGGGTCTGAGCAGTCTCCAGAACTCACGGGCCATGAAACGCGGATTCTCAAGGTGCTCGACGACCTCGGTGGAAATGATCACATCAAACGACTCATCCGGAAATGAGAGAGGATGATTCAGATCCACCTGGCCCCAGCCAATGTCCTCGGGCAGGCGCTCAGGCCGAGGCAGCAAATCGGCACCCGTCATTTTTCCCGGATACCCCTCGCTCCGTAGCTGCAGCAGCAGTTCACCTGTTCCAGCACCAAATTCCAGCAGATCTCCTTTAATTTGGAGTCCCTTGAAAGCTAAAAGAGCGGCATCAAGGATCGGGCCGGAACTGGTGCCTCCGGAGGACTCGGCCGCCTTGATCCGGCGTTCAACCAGAGTTTCTGGCATGGATGTCTCTTGTTTCATGACGAACTCTTGGAACTGCGCTTTTGCGCCTGCATGAGGACTTTCTCATAGGCCTCCACCACGCTGTTTTTTTGATGTCTTGCGAGGTGCTCCAGTTGGGCGGCCAGGGATGCTACAGGTTCACCGCCCGTGATCGCGGTCTTGAGCGCCGCCGCAAGCTCCTCAGCATTGCCATTCTCAAAAAGCAGCCCGCAGGCTCCGATCGCATCTCCCAGGCCGCCTTTGCGTGAACCGATCACCCGGCAGCCGGAGGCAATGCCCTCCAGAGCCACGATGCCAAACGGCTCCTCCCATATGGACGGCACCACCTGGACACGATGGGCATTCATGGTCCTGGCAAGCGCCTCGCCACGCAGGGGGCCGGTGAAGACGGCCTGCTTTTCCAACCCCAGGGCCACCACCTGTTCCTTCAACGGCTTCTCCTCAGGCCCCGAACCAGTGATGGTAAACGTGGGCCGCAGCCCGCTTTCCGCGAGCTTGCCCAAGGCCGTGACCAGCAGGCTGCCCCCCTTGTCCGAAACGAGACGCCCCACAAACAGCACATCACGCTCCCTCGGCACATCGGGGCGGGGATGGAAGATGTCGTCGTTGTAGGCGTTCGGCACCACTCTGACGTCTGCTCCC
>DASWXG010000349.1:0-4059 GCA_036405615.1 Prosthecobacter sp.
CATCTCCACGATTGAAGTCGAGCCAAAGCGGCTGTCCATGCAGCCCGGGACGAGCCAGCAGCTCAAAGTCACGGCCCGTTACTCCGACGGCAGCACCCGGGATGTCACCCGCATGGCCCTTTTTGAAGCCAATGACACGAGCATGGCCGAGGCAGGCGAAGAAGGCCATGTCCAGACCCGGAACATCCCGGGTAATGTCGCCATCATGGTGCGGTATTCCGGGCTGGTCTCGGTCTTCAGCATTTCGATCCCGCTGGGCGCTCCTGTGGAATCCGTGCCTCCGGAAAAGAACTTCATCGACCGTCATGTCTTTGCCAACCTGAAGCAGATCGGCATTCCGCCCTCGCCGTTGTGCGATGACTCCACCTTCCTGCGCCGCGTGTCGCTGGATATTGCCGGCAAGCTTCCCTCTCTGGAAGAAACCAAGGCCTTTCTCGACAGCAAAGATACCCATAAAAGAGACAAGCTGGTGGATGCCCTTCTCGACAGCCCGGACTATGCGGACTACTTCGCCAACAAGTGGACGGCGATGCTGAAGAACAAACGCGACGATGCTGCTGACATCACGGCCAACTTTGCCTTTCACGCCTGGATGCGCGACAGCCTGCTGGCCAACACCAAGTACGATGAAATCGTCCGCCAGATCCTCGGTTCCGCAGGCACCATTGTCTCCAATCCGCCCGTCGCCTGGTACAAGCGGGTAAAAGAACCCAACCAGCAGCTCGAAGACGTGGCCCAGCTTTTCCTAGGGGTGCGCATGCAGTGCGCCCAATGTCACCACCACCCCTTCGAACGCTGGAGCCAGCACGACTACTACAGCCTCTCGGCTTTCTTCAGCCAGGTCGGCAGAAAGCCAACTGCCATCGCGGGAGAAGACCTCATCTTTCACAAACGCGGCATCGCCCAGGCCGAAAACAAGAAGACCCGCCAGCCCGTCCGGCCAGCAGCATTGGGCGCCCCAACCCTCGACATCCCGCCGGATGAAGACCCCCGGTTGAAACTGGCCGACTGGATGAGCAAGCCGGAGAATCCGTTTTTCGCCAAGTCTCTGGCCAACCGTTACTGGAAACACTTCTTCAAGCGCGGCCTAGTCGAGCCGGAAGACGATATCCGCGACACGAATCCGGCAACGAATCCGGAACTGCTGGATGCCCTGGCCAAGCACTTCACCACCAGCGGTTATGACCTGAAGGCGCTCGTCCGGGCCATCACCCAGAGCCATGCCTACCAGCTGTCCTCCATGCCCAATGAGCACAATGCAGTAGACCGGCAAAATTTCTCCCACTACTACCCGAAGCGCATGCAGGCAGAAGTGCTGCTGGATTCCCTCGACATGATCACCGGGGCCAAATCGGACTTTGCCGACTTGCCTCCGGGTACACGCGCCATCTCTCTGCCGGACAACAGCTATAACCGGGCGTCTCCTTTCCTCAAAGTCTTTGGCCGGCCCGAAGGAGCCAGTGTGTGTGAATGCGAACGCGTCCAGTCCGCCAGCCTTGCCCAGAGCCTGCATCTGATGAACGCCGCTGACGTCAAAACCAAACTGACAGTGAATGGCGGCCGGGCAGACAGCCTCTCCAAAGCAGAGATGCCCGAACCCAAGCGCATCCGGGAACTCTACCTCGCCGCCTTCTCGCGCGAGCCAGCAGCCGAGGAAATCCGCATCGCTGAAAGCCATCTCGCCAAGCCGCGCGCCGATGCGACCGGCAAGCCTCTGGATTCCCTGAAAGCCAGGCGCCAGGGCTACGAAGACCTGATCTGGGCTCTGCTCAATACGAAAGAGTTCCTCTACAACCACTGATGCCACCTGCCATGCGTTTCAGCACTCCACTCATCACCCTTTCGCTTGCCGGGCTGTGCTTTGTCATGGCTCCCCGTCTGCACGCCCAGCAGGTCACCCTGCCCTTGCCGCGCCTGCTCACCCTGATGCCCATGGGCGGCCAGGCGGGCACTGACATCGAAGTGGCATTGACCGCCGAGAATGCCGAGGACGTCCGCGAGCTGGCTTTCTCAAACCCCAAGATTACTGCCCGCCCGGTGTCCGGCAAAGACGGCCAGCCCGTTCCCAACAAGTTCTCCGTCCAGATCCCGGCGGACATCCCCGCCGGTGTCTATGACGCGCGGCTCCTCACCCGGCTGGGAGTATCCTCCGCCCGCGCTTTTTCAGTCGGCCTGCTTCCTGAGGTCACCCGCAGCAAACCTAACAACACGTTGGAAACGGCTTTGCCTCTCACCGTGGATACAGTCTGCAATGCCACCATGACCAAACGCGCCGTGGACTTTTATTCCTTCAAGGGGGTGAAAGGCCAGCGAGTTGCCGTGGACTGCTCCGCAGCTGGCATTGACTCCAGACTCACGCCGGTCCTCATCATCGCCAACGGGCAAGGACAGGACATCAAGGTCAGCCGCACGGGTGGCTCCCTGGATTTCACCCCTCCGGCAGACGGCACCTACATCATCAAGGTCAATGACCTTACCTTTCAGGGAGGCGAACGCCATTTTTACCGGCTGGCGCTTCGCGGAGCCCCCGGAGACACACCGGTTCCCGGCCAGCCCCAGACACAAACTGTCAGCGCCATGTCATGGCCGCCTGCGGGTCTGGCTCCGGAGGCTCCGGCAAAAGAGGCCGAGCCTAACAATGCCCACGACAAAGCTCAGAAGATCAGCCTGCCCTGCGACATCGCTGGCAGCTTCTTCCCGGCTGCAGACGTGGACACTTATGAATTCACCGCCACCAAGGGAGATGTCTGGTGGGTGGAGGTGGCCTCCGAGCGCCTGGGTCTCGACACCGATCCTTTTGTCCTCGTCCAGCAGGTGGGTAAAACCGGGGAGAAGGAAACGCTCACCGATGTCGCCGAGCTGTATGACATCGCCCCCCCGATGAAGGTATCTTCCAATGGCTATTCCTACGACGGCCCTCCTTACAACGCCGGCTCTCCGGACGTAAACGGCAAGTTTGAGGTCAAGGAAACCGGTACCTACAGGCTGCAGATTCGCGATCTCTTTGGCGGCACCAGAAACGAGCCGGGGAACATCTACCGTCTCATTGTTCGCAAGGCTGCACCGGACTTCTCGCTAGCTGCCTGGGCGGTGCACATGACCCTGCGCAATGGTGACCGCGCTGCGCTTTCAAAGCCTCTCGCCCTGCGTTCCGGCGACTCTCGTGTCCTGGAAGTGGTGGTCCAGCGTCGAGATGGTTTCGATGGAGACATCGAACTCTCCATGGACGGTTTGCCTCCGGGAGTTTCCGCCAACGGCTTGAAAATCGCCAAGGGCAAACAGTTCGGTCACATGGTGCTGACCGCCGCACCGGACTCCAAAACAGCTTTCTCCATCGCCCGCCTTTCTGGCACTGCCATGATTGACGGACATCCCGTGACGCGTCCTTGCCGTCTGGCCAGCATGGAATGGGCCGTCAAGGATGCCAAAGGTGAGATCCCCGCCCCTCGGCTGATGGCTGACATACCCGTCTCTGTGACCGATTCCGAATCAGCCCCTGTCTTCGTTGAGGCAGCCGAAGACAAAGTGTGGGAAGCCCGGGCAGGAGAAACCCTGCGCATCCCACTGAAGTTGGGCTGGAGCAACGAGTTCACAGGCACCTCCCTGAAACTCAAGGCTTACGGCGAGGGCTTCGCAACCCTGAAGGAGATCGACATCCCCATCAAGGCAGCCACCACCGAACTGGTGATCGACCTAGCCGCCTTGAAGACCGCCCCGGGAGACCATGCCCTGGCTCTCTACGGCACCGCCGTCAGCAAATACCGTTATAACCCGGCCGCAGTTCCGCTGGCCGAGGCTGGGCAGAAGAAGGCCGCTGAACTCGCAGCAGCAGCCGCTGAAGAGGCACGCAAGACAGCCGCCACTGATGCCAATGCGGCCAAGGTGGCGGCCGAAAAGCAGAAGCAGGCAGAAGCGCTCATGACTGAGATGACGCAGAAGATGAAGTCTGCCACGGCGGCCGCAGAACCCAAGGACACCGTGGACATCATCGTCTCGCGCCCCATCCGGCTGAAAGTCATGCCTGCCGGGAGTGCCACCACAGCTGCATCACGTCCCTAA
>DASWXG010000350.1:0-4304 GCA_036405615.1 Prosthecobacter sp.
GAAAATAATGCGGACGAGTGTCCTCCGCCCGCCGCGCCGTTCGTCGTGATAGTGAACCCCCGAACGACTTCATCCATCATGAGCACCCAAACCAACAGCGATACCCAGAGTCATACCATCCGTCTTCACCGCGTCCTTCGGGCCAAACCCGAACGCGTTTACCGCGCCTTTCTGGACGCCGATGCCAAGGCCAAGTGGCTGCCGCCGCACGGCTTCACCGGCAAGGTCCACCACCTGGAGGCCCGCGTGGGCGGCACCTACCGGATGTCCTTCACCAATTTCACCACAGGCTCCAGCCACTCCTTCGGCGGAACCTACACTGAACTGACCCCGAACGAGCGCATCCGCTACACGGACAAGTTTGAAGATCCGAACCTGCCGGGTGAGATGCACATCACGGTGGAGTTGAAGGAGGTCTTCTGCGGGACCGAACTGAACATCACCCAGGAAGGTGTGCCTGCCGTGATCCCGGCCGCTGCCTGCTACCAAGGCTGGCAGGAATCCCTCATCCTTCTGGCCCAACTCGTGGAGCCTGAGATTCCGGATGAAGTTTGAGCTTGGGGTTTGTCCCACGACAGCAGGGATGTGCAAAGGTTCATTCCTGCCGGCACGGCCACCACCGCCGACATTCAAGCGGCGGGCTCTTCCTTGATCTGCCGTTATGCAGATGTCCGCGAAGAAAGATCCGTCTCGCACGTTGGATAGTCTCCTTCCATGAACAGAAAGATTCTCTCCCTGCTCGGTCTCGCGGTAGTGCTCGGTTGTTTTCCGGTTTTGGGCGAGACGCCGCAACCGCAGCAGATCGAGGAAAGGCTGGCGGTGCTGCGCGGGCTGAAGATGGATGCCGCGACGATCACGAGTGTGGAGCGTGATCCTTCGGGGAAGCGGACGGTGGTGAAACTGGTGCTCAATCCGGCCCAGGGCTCGAACATCCTGGTCGAGGTCTGGCTGCCGGATGCGGAAAAGTGGAACCAGCGTTTTCTCGGGCTGGGCAATGGCGGGGCTGCGGGAAGGATTTCCTCGGGCGCGCTGTCCTCGATGAGCGGGCAAGGTTATGCCGTGGCGACCACGGACATGGGCACGGCGCCGAATCCGGATTCCGGCATTGGCAATACGGAGGTGTGGAAGGATTTCGGTTATCGCGCCACTCACCTCATGACGGTGACCGCAAAGCAGATCGTGCGGACGCATTACGGCCGGGAGCCGGAGTATTCGTATTTCAGCGGCGGCTCCACGGGCGGGCAGCAGGCGTTGCAGGAGGCTCAGCGTTATCCTGAAGACTATGATGGCATCGCGGCGGCTGTGGCCGCGCATTGTCGCACGCCGTTGCATGCTTACTTCTTGTGGAATGAACAGATCCTGAAGAAGTGCCCGTTCTCGAAGGAGCAGGATGCCAGTGTCATCGCGGCAGCGAATGAATACATGGCCTCGCGGGAGATCCCGGTGGCGGCGGGCAAGTTTGTGTCGGACCCGCGCTGCACCGCGCAGGACATCGAGGCGGTGATTGCGCTGGCGCGGAAGAAGGATGCGAGCCTGACCGATGCGCACGCCGCTGCGTTGAGAAAGCTCTTCGACGGGCCGCGCCATGCGGTGACGGGCGAACGCATTTTTAATGGTATCCCGCTGGGCAGTTCCATCGGGGCTGCGCATGGGCACCTGTATCTGTTCAAGTGGGTCTTCGGCGCGGACAAGAATCTGGATGAGATCAACTTTGGTGCGGACATCGACACCTACACGGCCAAACTCGCGCCTTACCTCAATGCGGAGAACCCGGATCTCAGGGCCTTTGAGAAGCGCGGTGGCAAGCTCATCATGACCCTGGGCACGGCGGATTCGGTGGTGCCGTATCATGCCTCGATTGATTACTATGAGCGGGTGATCGGGCACTTGGGCAACCTTGAAAAGGTGCGGTCGTTTTTCCATTTCTATGTCGTGCCGGGCTTGGCGCATGGCGGCGGCCCGGGGATCAACCAGCCTTCGAACTTGCTGGAGGCGGTGAGAGCGTGGCGGGAGAAAGGTGTGGCTCCTGAATCATTGACGGGCCGTCATGTGGAGGATGGCAAGGCGCTCTGGGAGATGCCGCTGTATCCTTACCCGACCCGCACAGGGTGGAATGCGAAGACCTCGGCGTTTGAACCCGTGGAGGGGCCACGTGGGGGAGTGGATAAAATTGCGGAGCGGTTTCTGCCGGCGGCGAGCGAATGAATTTTGCGGAGAGGGGCCAGAGCTTCAGCGTTTTGCAGACTCAGTCACATCAGGGCTGGCTGCGTTCCGCTTCTGGCTCGGTGAGGAGGTAGGTCCAGACGGGTTTAAAGATCGTGGCGCTGGTGTTGGCGCTGACGGAGGTGTGGGCCGGGCTGGACTCCAGCGGGCCGCCCGGGTGGTTGGTGGACAAATGGCGGCTGTGCTGGTACGGCGGTGCCAGTCGATCCACGGAGACCACGGTAGAGGAGGTCTGGCCGCTGAAGGCGCGCAGAATCTGCCATTGCTGGTCCGGGGTGGCCCCCTGCCGGTCCTGTTCGTGGTTGAAGGAAAAGAAGCGGCTTTTAGGGGTGGCGGATTCGGCGAGCAGCCAGGGGGCGGGGCCGGGGAGTTTGGGGCTCCAATCTTTGGGCGCGCCGGTGCCGATCACGCGGGCCACCCGGTGTTTCATCCCCATCAGGAAGGCATGGCCGCCGCCTTGGGACTGTCCGGCCAGGGCCAGTTTTTCCCATTCCAAGGTTCCGTCCGCTTTGAGAAACTGCCCCCACTTTTCCCGGGGCCGGGTCTTGGCCAGCAGTTGCAGCAGCTTGGTGAGACGGCTCTCGATGCTGTCCGCCCGGCTGACCGTGATGTGCGGGCTAGTGCCCCCGGCGATGATGCTCATGCGGAAGGTCTCAAAGGAGGTGGCATCGGCATCGCGCTTGCAGATGGTGGCGGGAATGTCGGTGGGATACATCACCTTCACGACGTGATACCCCAGGCTGGCGGCGAGGGTGCAAAACTCCCCGGCACCGCGGCCTCTCCCGCCGGTTCCGGTGAGCCAGACGAGCAGTTCCTGGCGTGCCGCCGGTTTGTTTTTGGCCTGCCGGATCACAATGTCCCGGTCCACTTGCATGTAGTGGTTGAAATCGAAGGTCTTGATTTCCGGGTCGGTCCGGCTGGGCAGGATGGGAATGCCTGCCAGAGCGCGTGCCTGTTCGGGGTCGGTGCCCGCTGCTTCCTGGCCCCGGCAGTCGCCTGCTTCTGAGGCTAGCAATAGCGCAAGTGAGAGTGCGAGTCCGGCCATCCGTTTGAACAGGGCGGCGTGGGGTGCGGAAGGTGAAAACCAAGCTGGCATGGGGAGATGAATTCTGTGAGACGAGGGCGATCGCGAGAGGCGAAGCGGGCCTGGGCCGTCATGCCCCGACAACGAAGCCGGCTGGCCGGACCTGACATCTTTCTTGGGCAGGACAATCAGCCCCCGTGCCTGCGCGAGGTTGTGTGCAGCCAGTCCGCAACCCTGGCTGTGTCGGTCCGCAAGGTTCAATGCTCTGGTGTTTTGCCACGGGCTGACCGGGGTTCTTCAGGCGCCAAGGGTCATTTGTGGGGTGACCTTGATGCCCATGCGTTTGTAGTAATCCAGCATCTTGTCGGTGGCGGCTTGGGCGGCTTCGAGACCGATCCTGGACATTTCCGAGATTTCACGCTCGGGCGGAGACTCTTGCTGAAGGCTGCCGGAGGTCGGCATGGCTTTCAATGTGTCGAGAGTATGAGTCTGGCTGTCGGCGATGGAGCGGTGCGGCGGAAGTTCATTGTCCCACAGAACCCATTCGTCAGCCAGCGAGAGGTAGTCTGCCGTCCAGTGTTTGCGGCTGCGGTCGAAACGACGCCGCACATCTTCCTCCGGCACGTGGTGACCGCCCACGCGTACCCGCAAGGCCACACGGCCGACTGCCTGGGAGGCTGATCCGATCACGATGTAATGCAGCAGGAACTTGTAGCCCTCAGCTGTGGCCTTCTGGATCAGTGACACGTAGGTCTTGCCGCTGAGTGTGGACTCAATGGCAAAGCTGGTTTTCGCTTTGATCAGAACCTGCGCCTCTGCCAGCAGCAGCCGCCCCGCCTGAAAGGCACAAAGGGTGGGATCCAAAGGCGACAGTCCGCGTGCGATCTCATCGGCATTGAGAAACCGCATCAGGCCCAGCCGGGGCAGGAGTTCACGCGCGAGGGTTGTTTTCCCCGCGCCATTGCAGCCGCCGATGATGCACAGAGTAGGACTCATAGGTTGTTTTATCCAAAAAACACAAGATGCGCAAACGGATGACGGCGACGGGGATGCTTCT
>DASWXG010000351.1:0-5250 GCA_036405615.1 Prosthecobacter sp.
ACCTTGGGGTCGCCACGCATCAGCGAACGCCAGCGGGCAATGAAATGCTGGCTTTCAATGTTTACCCATTCCGCCACGGCTTTGTTTGGCGATTCCCCATCTGGCAGCACCACGAGGAAGGAATCCAAGAACGCAGCATCCATGGGCCCGGTCAGCACCTTCTTGCTCAACCCGCCAGGAACTGAACGGCCGCCGGATGACCACTTGCCAGTTTCCTTGTGGATCTTCCAGGACGAGGCGCTTGAAGCATTCTGGACATTGGCCGGACCCACATCCTGGCCATCCACGATCAGTTTCTCCACCACCACCGGCGGGGTCATCTTGGCGGGATCAATCTGCAATTCCGCCAAATTGACGGTGGCGAGGGTCAGGGCTTTGGTCTTGGCATCATATTGGGAATCCAGACGGCTGTCTTTCCAGTGTTCCTCCAGGCTGTTGATTTCGACCAAGGGGCTCAGATTGTTAGGGTACTCCAGGGTGCGTGTCTGGTAGGAGAAATTCACCCGTGCCGAAGGGGGTGTCCTGCCCTTCTCCACCGCCCGCTCAACCAGGGCCTGAACTTCCTTGGCCACCTCCGGGTGATACTTGTGGCCCATGCCGGGGCCGATGAGGTGTGGGCGGGTGATACCTTCTTTGGCCAGCACCTCGGTCATGTATTCGGCGCTGTCGCGCTGGCTGTCGTTCTCGCCGCTGTAGCTGATGAGCGGCACGTTCATGAAGTTGCGGGCATAGTCCGGCACATCGTAAACACCCCAGAGCGTCTGCTCATACCAGGGCGGCATTTTTTCGGGTGTCAGCTTCTGGTAACGCTTCACGTCCACAAACCCCGCGCCCGTGTGCACACAGGCCCACTGATCGGCAAAGTGGGCACCGATGTGCCAGGCCCCTGCCCCGCCCATGCTGAAGCCGGCCAGGGCGATGCGGTTTTCATCCACGTTAAAACGGGCTTTGGCATCGTCCCGTGCCTCAAAGACATCCGTTTCGCCAGCGCTTTTCCAGCCGTTGCAATAACGGCCAAACGGATGAATCACAATGGTGCCCTTGGGCTGGAACTGGCCCGGTTTTTTCGCGTTCAGGCGGCTGTAGACAAAGTGCAGGTCCGTAGCGGTGTCGCCACGACCGTGCAGCCAGATCCACATGGGCACCTGTTTCTTGCCTTTGCCAAATTCCAGGCCCTCGGGCACTTCCACGCCGTAGGGCTGTGCGCTGCCATCAATCGCGGAATAAAAACCCAGCACCTTCTGGCCGCTGCCATCCATCCAGGGCGTCTTGTTTTCCTTCAGAGAGGCGATGCGTTTTTTGGCTTCCTCCAGCAGAGCCGTAGCTTTCTTGACGCCGTCCTCCGGCTTCTTGTCATACCATTCGTCGAAGTCCAAAGCGTAGCGGACCGCCTTGAGGAAGATTTCAGCATCAGCGGCACGCAGATGCTTCTTCATCGTTTGAAAATCCGCAGTCACCGCTGCCAGCTGTTTTTCAATACCAGCCTCCTGTTCGGCAGAAAGCGCCGCCGTAGGTTTGGGCGGCAGGCTGCCTTTGAAAGAAGCCGTGGCTCCATCAGGACGAAGCTGGGCGCTGGCCAGGGTGGCGATGGAAAAGGCGAGGAGCAGCGGACGATGCATGGACCTTGCATAACGAACCGGCACAGCCCCGGCAATCACGAAAAATGCAGTTCCCATCTCCGGCTGCGGAAACCTGTACTCCCCTACCCTGCATCGTCCTCCTCCAGCCGCATCTTCCGCGCCCGGGTCGCGATCAGCAGGGAGGAAAAGCGGTTCAGCGGCGTGGTTTCATCGTTCCACCCGTCTTCGTAAAAATCGGCGAGAACAAACCCCGCCGCCAGCTGTCCGCCGATCTGCTGCTCCAGCGTGTGGCCGAACTCAAAGGCCAGCCCGGATTTCTGGATCTTTTCCCGCCTCTCCACCGGCAGGCTGGCCACATCTGAAAAAGGCAGCGCATACCGCACCTGCAGGTACCCCGTCTGCTCCACCTCCTCGTGATCAAACAGGAAAAAAAGCGGATTCATAAAACCAGCCAGCAGGCTGCCGCCCGGCTTCAGTACCCGGAAGCACTCGCGCCAGACAGGCTGCAGATCCGCCGCAAAGACATTCGAGACCGGATGGAAAATGAGATCAAAACTGGCCTCTTCAAAAACGGAAAGGTCCGCCATATCCCCCCGCACCGTCTCCACCGCCAGCCCCTCCCGCTCCGCCACCAGACGGTCCTTGTTCAGTTGCTCATCCGAATTGTCAAAGCTGGTCACAAGCGCTCCGGCAGCGGCCAAAATCGGCACCTGCTGCCCGCCGCCGGAGGCCAGGCACAGGATGCGTTTCCCCGCCACCCGGCCAAACCATCTTTGCGGCACCGGCTTGTTCGGCGTCAGGATCACCTGCCACCTTCCCTGTCTCGCTTCAGCGATCTCCGCCGCACCCACAGGGTCGCACCAGCGGCTGCCTTCCAACGACTGCTTGTTCCAGGCGGCCCGGTTGTATTCCACGATGTCCATGGACCGAGCTTAGCCCGGCTACCAGCCTCCTCCAGCCTTTTCCGCCGCCGCTAGAACTCATTCGTGACCGCCGGGCACGGATGACCCGGGCGAAGAGATACCAAAGTTTCAGGGTCCAGGCAAGCTTGCCCACCGTTCCCCGGATCTCGATCCAGGCACTCCAAGAAAAAACCTCCGTCTTTGTCCATCCTGCCCCGCCCCGTTCGTCGAATCTTTGAAGACCTGTTTTAAACCCGCCACCCAACACACCGCCATGAAACTAAAAATCACCCCCTGCCTCTGGTTTGACAAACAAGCCGAGGAAGCCGCCCGCTTTTACACCGGCATCTTTCCCGGTAGCCGCATTGTCGAAACTTCCCGTTATGGCGAGGCCGGAAAGGAAATCCACGGTGGCGAGCCTGGCAGCGTGCTCACAGTTCTGTTTGAACTGAGCGGCCACCGGTTCACCGCCCTCAACGGGGGTCCGCATTTCAAGTTCAATGAAGCCATCTCCTTTCAGGTCGAATGCGACACCCAGGACGAGGTGGATTTTTACTGGGACCGGCTCAATGAAGGCGGCGATCCCGCCTGTCAGCAGTGCGGCTGGCTGAAGGACAAGTTTGGCGTCTCCTGGCAGATTGTGCCCAACGTCATGGCGGAGTTTTTCAGGGACCACACCTCGCCCGGTTATCAGCGGGTCATGACGGCCATGATGCAAATGAAGAAGCTGGATATTGCCCAGTTGAGGAAAGCCTACGAAGGCTGACAGAACGCGGGCCTAAAATGCCTCTTCCAGCGTCTGCCAGGCGGAGCTTTGAGTGCTGCCGTCCGGCAGAGTCACCTCCACCTGCCAGGCAAAGGGTCCGGACACCTCCAGGCGCTGGGAGAACTCAAACGGGAACCGCTCCACCTGCCGCAGCTGTTCCTTTCCGCCCTTCAGCCGGTACCGTAGCGTGGCAGACTTCAGCTGGCCTAACTGGCAGTTCACACTGACATGAAAGTCTCTCCAAAGGAAAGGTGGCACCCGGATCACCGCCGCTGAAGCGTGCCAAGGGGTGGAGTCGATCTGGGCGCGTTGCAGCACGGGGCCCGCAGGCAGCGCCACCTTTTCCGCAGGTGGCAGGCGCTGGGTGGGGACGTCCAGTTTAACGTCATCCAGGGTCAGGACCAGCAGCCCCTGGGGCGGCAGTTCGACATCGGCCCGTCCCTCCTTCACCGGCAGATCAGGCACGGATTGGTTGTCGAGCCACCGTTTTAGCCGCGCCTCATTCAGACTCAGGCCTAACATTTTTTCATTCAAGGTGACTTCCGCTTTTTGCGCCCTCTGAGACTGGTTCATGAGTATGATGTGCAGCCGCCCTTCCCCCTGCGCCAGCAGGTGGTCCACCTTGGGATTGTCCACACTCACCGCCTGCCTGTTCAGCCACGGCCACGCAGAGTGCCCATACACCTGCCCCGGCGCATGCCCCCAGAGACGGCTGTCGAACCACACGTATCCCATCTGGCGGGTGGAGGGGAAAACAACAGCTCCCTTGGAGCGCACTTCGGCATCCGTGAACAGGTAGTCGAGCACGGATGCGGTGAACGGCGCGATGTGATGCACATACAGCGACGTGATGTCCGGCCCCTTCACGGCGTAGTCCGCCCGGCGAAATTCATCGGTCTGTCCGTCCAGATAGTAACCCGGGTAGGTGGCAAAACGGCCAATCATGGCATTGCGCGCAGCGATGCGGAAGGCAGGGTCGCCGGAGAGGGCACTGAGGCGGAGGAAGTTGGCCGCCCAGATGCTCATGAGGATGTTCGCCTGCCCCTCTTTGCGCACATAAGTGAAAGGGTGCTCCAATCCCAGGCCGACATTGCTCACCGTCCAGGCAGGAACCTCGCGTTCCGGAATGCGAGGTGCCGGAGTTTCGATGGGGCCTTCACTGGCGGGGCCATCATACACGCCCACGCGCTTGCGCCTGTCTCCCCACCACCAGATGCTGCGGGCGTGGTCATAGATGCCTCCGGGGTTCAGCTTGGCCGTGACCTCTGCGGATGGATGACGCGGCTGCGTCCACAGTGTGGTCAGCAACTGCCTGGCCCCTGCCACGGCGGCCTCTAGAAAACGCGGTTCGCCGGTGGCTTCATGCAGATGCAGCAGGCCTTCCCAGTTGCTGCTGTAGGAGACGTTGACAAAGTAGCGGTCGCCGGGATCCGCCAGGGGTTTCCTCCCGGCCAGCTGGGCCAGGTAGGCGTTCGCCTTTTCCACGGCCTCCTCCAGCCAGCGGCGGTCACCCGTCACTCGGTACAAAGCCAGGGCATCATCGAAAGGCTGACCGTGGCCATTGGGCGAGGTGCGGCGCAGCGAGCCGTCTTTTTGCAAAGATTGTTCGCCAAAAGCAGCCGTCCGGCCGTGGGTCATCGCCAGGGCTGATGCATAAGTGGAAGCACCGTACAGCCGCACAGGCCCCTGCATGGGCTGGTGGTGGTAGTAGTTGTCACCGATCTCTGGCTCCACGGCGAAATGCGCCTCCGGCCGGGACAGCAGAAACTCCAGCGACGGCAGCGCCAGCCGGTCATACCAGGAGACATCACCCGTCAGCAGATACAGGCTCAGCGGCAGTAGTGGGGAGCTGTTGGTCACCACGTTCCGGCTTTCGATCTGCACACTGCCCTTGGCCCGTGCATCCCAGCCGGAGGCGGCCTCGTCCCGCAAGAGATCCATGAGATTGAACACAGTGTCCGTCAGCGAAAAGGTGGTCGGCTCCCGGTAGTCTTTCAGTTCG
>DASWXG010000352.1:0-7818 GCA_036405615.1 Prosthecobacter sp.
ACCATGGCCTTTGCCGAGCCGAAGTATGTGTCTGCGGCAGACAAAGCACGGCTGCTTGCCCGCTAAGCCGCAGGCTCTGGCTGGCTGGTAAGGCTGGTCGGCACGTCCGCATCCTCATCTGCATGGCCTGCGGTGCGGGAAGACAGGGAAGATGACTTCATCGTCTGGCAGAATCCCATTTTCATGAAGGAATGCTGCCGCAGCGCCGTTCCCCGGGGACTCGCGTCGCCTTCATGAAACACCTGCCTCTTCTCATTCTCCTCCTGGGGATCTGGACTGCCGCCGTCCATGCTGAAACCAAACGGCCCAATATCCTGTTTGTTTTTGCCGATGACTGGGGCCGGCATGCCAGCATCTACACCAAGCTGGACGGGCCAGGCACGGTGAATGATCTCGTCAAAACACCGGCCTTCGACCGCGTGGCCGGGGAAGGGGTGCTCTTTCGTCAGGCCTTTGTTTCCGCACCGAGCTGCACCCCCTGCCGCAGTGCTCTGCTTTCGGGCCAGCATTTCTGGCGCACGGGGCGCGCGTCCATCCTGCGCGGTGCCGTCTGGGACGGCTCCAGCCCGGCCTATCCATTGATGCTTCAAGAGGCCGGTTACCACATCGGCAAGATGTACAAAGTTTGGGGGCCGGGAACACCCTCCGATGCACCCTATGGCAGCCAGGCGAATGCCTATCAAAAAGCCGGCGGCCGTTTCAATGACTTCTCGGAAAACGTCACCCAGATGGTCGCAGCAGGCATACCGCTGGAAGAGGCCAAAAAAGCCATGTATGATGAAGTGACGGGCAATTTTGATGACTTCCTTAAGGCACGGAAAGATGGGCAGCCCTTATGCTTCTGGTTTGGCCCCACCAATGTCCACCGCAAATGGATCAAAGGCTCCGGCAAAGCTCTGTGGAACCTGAACCCCGATGATCTCAAAGGCAAGATGCCTCCCTTCCTGCCGGATGTGCCGGAGGTTCGCCAGGACCTGGCCGACTACCTTGGCGAAGCCCAGGCTCTGGACACTGCGCTGGGTCTGCTCATCCAGAAACTGGAGGCCATTGGCGAACTGGATAACACGCTCATCGTTGTTAGCGGTGACCACGGTGCTCCCGGGTTCCCTCACGGCAAATGCACCTTGTATGATTTTGGCACACGCGTGTCACTGGCCATCCGCTGGGGCGGTGCCAAGGGCGGCCGCGTGCTGGATGACCTCATCAGCCTTACGGATCTGGCTCCCACCTTCCTGGAACTGGGCGGTGTAAAAGTCCCTGAGGTGATGACCGGCCGCAGTCTGCTGCCATTGCTGACTTCGGACAAATCCGGCCAGGTGGATCCGCAGCGGCACACCGTGTTCACCGGCCGCGAAAGGCATGTGGAAAACGCACGCGAAGGTTATCTCCCTTACCCTCAGCGCGCCATCCGCACCCCGGATCACCTCTTGATCATCAACTTCCGGCCCGACCGCTACCCCATGGGCGACCCTTACCGGCTGGACGGGGACAACCCGCCCACAGAGGAGGAACTGACGGAGGAAACGCGCACCACTTTCCCGGATGATGATGCCGGCCCCACCAAGGCCTGGCTGGTGACACACCGGAATGATCCGCAGTGGAAACCCTGGTTTGACCGCGCCTATGCCAAGCGTCCACGGGTGGAGTTGTACGACCTCGCCAAGGACCCGCACCAGATGAAGAACGTGGCGGAGGACGCCAGTTACGCCACCATCCGTGAGAGCCTGGAACAACGCCTCATGGACGAACTGCACCGCACCGGAGATCCGCGAGTGAAGGACGATGGCCAGTTTTACGAAACTCCCCCCATGGCCGGTCCCGTGGCAGAACCCGAAGGCAGGCCCGGCAAAGGCCAGGGGAAGGGGAAACGCAAAGGAAAGGGCAAGAGTGAAACGGGAGCCACTGGCCCTGCCACAGCGAAATAATGCATTGCTGATCCTGTCATGAAAAAACTGTTTTCCATTTTCCTGCTTGGCCTTCTCTGTGTTGCCCCTGCGTCGTACGCAGCTTCTGCTGGAACCCCTGCCAAGCGGCCCAATGTGGTGGTGTTCCTCGCCGATGATGCTGGCTGGGGCGACTACAGCCAGAACGGCAACACCATGGTTGCCACGCCCAACATTGACTCGATTGCCAAAGGCGGAGTTACTTTGGACCGCTTCTTTGTCTGCCCGGTGTGCGCCCCCACACGGGCTGAGTTTCTGACCGGCCGTTATCACCCCAGAGGTGGTGTGCGCGGTGTCTCCACCGGGCAGGAGCGGCTGGACCTGGGCGAAAAAACCGTTGCAGATGCGTTCAAAACTTCTGGTTATGCCACCGGTGCCTTTGGCAAGTGGCACAATGGCAGCCAGTGGCCTTACCACCCCATGGCACGCGGGTTTGACGAGTACTTTGGCCATACCTCCGGCCACTGGGGGGAGTATTTCGACCCGCCTCTGGAGCAGAATGGCAAGATGATCCGCACCCAGGGCTACATTGTGGATGTCTGCACAAGCAAGGCCCTGGAGTTTATTGACCGGAACAAGGACCGCCCCTTTTTCTGCTATGTGCCCTTCACCACCCCGCATTCGCCCTGGGCAGCTCCGGCCAAGGACTGGGCCCGGTTCAAGGACAAACCGCTGACGCTCAAAGCCACGGATGCTGGCGCGGAAGTGGCGGATGAAACCCGCTGCGCCCTGGCCATGATCGAAAACCAGGACTGGAATGTGGGCCGGGTCCTGCAGCGCCTGAAGCAGCACGGCCTGGATGGGAACACCATCGTCCTCTACTTCTCTGACAACGGCCCCAACAGCCACCGCTGGACAGGGGGTATGAAGGGCAGGAAAAGCAGCACGGATGAAGGCGGCGTGCGCTCCACCTTTTACATCGCCTGGCCGGGCGTGCTGCCCGGCGGCACCGTCGTCCCCCACATCGCCGGTGCCATAGATCTGCTGCCAACACTCACCTCATTGGCCGGTGTGCCGCGTGTGGGAGATTTGCCTTTGGACGGATCGGACCTGTCGCCCCTGCTGAAAGGGCAGAAAGCGGAGTGGATGGACCGCATGCTCTTTTCCACCTGGAACGCCGCAGTCAGCGTCCGCACGCAGGATTACCGTCTTGATGCCGCAGGCCAGCTCTATGACATGAAGGCAGACCCGGGCCAGCAGACAGCGGTGAATGACCGCCACCCGGAAGTCGCGGCGCGCCTCCAGGCAGCCGTCAAAAGCTGGCGGCAGGAAGTGCTGAAACAAAAAACGCCTGCACTGTCAGGCAAAGGCAATGACGGAGCGAAGAAAAAAATCGCAGGAAAGGGCGGCCCCAAAGGCAAGTCCAATGCCGTGGACCCGCGTCCGCTGACGGTGGGCTGGAAGGAATTCCCCATCACCATGCTGCCTGCCCGCGATGGCGAACCGCGCGGCGGTGTCCAGCGCAGCAGCGGTGCGCCTAACTGCTCTTACTTCGTGAACTGGACCACGAAGGACGACAGCATGGTCTGGAAGCTGGATGTCCACACTGCCGGAAGATATGAAGTGACCGTGGACTACACCTGCCCGCTGCCAGATGCAGGAGCCACGGTGGAACTGGCCTTCCACGACGACCGTCTGACAGGAAAGGTGGAGCCGGGCTGGGATCCGCCGCTTTATACCAACCAGGACACGCTGCCTCGTCCGCATGGAGAGTCGCAGATGAAAGACTTTCACACGCTCAAACTCGGTGAAATGCGGCTCAAAGCTGGGCAGGGGGATCTGGTGTTGCGGGCTCTGGAGATTCCCGGCAAGTCAGTCATGGACGTGCGCCGTGTGACGTTGACCCTGCTGGATTGAAGGCTAATTTTTTGCCACCCTTTTGGTTTGCCATGAAACTGCCGCCGGTTCTCCATCTGTTTTGCTTTTTTGCCCTGATTGCCCAGGCCGCCTTCGCTGCCGGGGCTTCAGGTCTGACCGCTTCTAAAACGGAGAGGCCGAACTTCGTCATCATCCTCACGGATGACCACGGCTATGGAGATGTCTCGGCTTACCACCCTTCGGATGTGAGGACACCCCATATCGACAGTTTGGCAAGGGACGGGATGTTGTTCACCGGCATGCGTGCCAATTGCACCGTGTGTTCACCGTCCAGGGCGGCTTTGCTCACCGGCATCTATCCAGACCGCGCGGGGGTGCCCGGTGTCATTCGTACCAAACCGGAAGACTCCTGGGGCTACCTAGCCCCCGGTGTGCCGACCCTGGCAGACGAGCTGAAAAAGCAGGGATACCACACGGCCATCATCGGCAAATGGCATCTGGGACTGGAGTCGCCCAACACGCCCAATGAACGTGGCTTTGACCTGTTTCAGGGCTTTCTCGGTGACATGATGGACAGCTACACCAGTCATCTGCGCCAGGGGCATAACTACATGCGTCGCAACCAGGAAGTGGTTGATCCCAAAGGGCACGCCACGGATCTTTTCGCTGGCTGGGCGGCTGACTATCTGAAAGAAAGGGCAGCGAAGAAAGACCAGCCGTTCTTCCTTTATCTGGCCTTCAATGCCCCGCATTTTCCCATCGAGCCTCCGGTGGAATGGCTGGACCGCGTGAAAAAACGCGCCCCGGACCTGGAACCAAAACGGGCGGCTAACGTCGCTTTTGTAGAGCATCTGGATGACCGCATTGGCCAGGTGCTGACAGCTTTGAAAGAGCAAGGATTGCAAGACAACACCGTGGTGGTCTTTACGGCGGACAACGGCGGCTCCCTGCCGCACGGGCAGAACAACGATCCCTGGCGAGGTGGCAAGACCAGCCACTATGACGGCGGTCTGCGCGTGCCCTTCATGGTGCGCTGGCCGGGCCATGTCAAACCAGGTTCCCGGACAGATCACGCGGGCCTGAGCTTTGACCTCTTCCCCGCTTTTGTTGAACTGGCCGGAGGCAAACCCCGCTCCGGGCTGGACGCCCTCAGCCTGCTGCCAGTCTTGGAGGGGCAGACCGTGGATACTTCTGGAAGAGAACTTTACTTTGTCCGCAGAGAGGGCGGACCGGGTTATGGAGGCAAGAGTTATGAAGCACTCATCCAGGGCGAGTGGAAGCTGATGCAGAACGACCCCTACAGCCCTCTGGAGTTGTACAATCTCAAGAACGATCCGCAGGAGAAAAACAACCTCATGGGCAAGGCCCCCAAAGTCTTCAACCAGATGTCCGCAGCCCTCCGCCAGCATGTGCAGCGGGGCGGTTCGGTGCCCTGGCAGAGGCCGGAGGCACGGTGAGGTAAAGGTGGCAAAATGCCAGCCACTTGCATTCCAGATAGGCAGGCGTGTCTTTTCACAGGCAAGACAGGGAGGCTTGCTTCGTGATAAAAGGCATCATGCGCATCCTGCTTTTTTCTCTTCTCTGTTTTTGCCTGGCCGACGCGGCCCCGACAGCGAATGCCCGTCCAAACATCATCGTCATCATGGCCGATGACATGGGCTATTCTGACCTGGGCTGTTTTGGCAGCGAAATCAGGACCCCAAACCTGGACGCCCTGGCCACGGGGGGAGTGCGCTTCACGCAGTTCTACAACACCGGCCGCTGCTGCCCCACGCGGGCATCGTTGCTGACCGGGTTGTACCCTCATCAGGCCGGGATCGGCCACATGATGGAGGACAAGGGGCTGCCGGGTTATCGAGGAGAACTCAGCAAGGACTCGGCGACCATCGCCGAAGTTCTCCGCCCGGCAGGCTACCGCACCTACATGGCCGGCAAATGGCATGTGACCAAAAAGGTGAATCCGGCTGGAGACCAGGACAAGGCCAACTGGCCTCTACAGCGCGGCTTCGACCGCTTCTATGGCACTATCCATGGAGCCGGGAGTTATTTTGACCCGAACACATTGACCCGCGACAACAGGTTCATTTCACCCCATGCCGATGCGGAGTACCGTCCGGAGTCGTTTTACTACACCGATGCCATTGCCGACCATGCCGTAAAGTTCGTGGCCGATCATTCTCGTGACCATCAGGCAAAGCCCTTCTTCCTGTATGTGGCCATGACGGCTCCGCACTGGCCGCTGCATGCACGGGAGGAAGACATCGCTCGCTACAAAGGCAAATACGACGCTGGTTATGACGCCATCCGTTCCGCGCGTGTGGCCAAGATGAAGAAACTCGGCCTGCTGCCGCCGGAATGGACCGTGGCAGAGCAGAAAGGCGGACGCTGGGAGGATGTCGAAAACCGTGAGTTTGAAATCCGCTGCATGGAGGTCTTTGCGGCCATGATTGATCGCATGGACCAGGGCATCGGTCGTTTGGTGGAGGAACTCAAGAAGCAGGGCCAGTTTGAAAACACCCTCATCCTTTTCCTCCAGGATAATGGCGGCTGTGCAGAGCCCATGGGGCGCAAGGGGCCGTTCAAAGCACGCGGTGAATCTCCTGCGCTGCCAGCTATGACTGCGGAGGCCCTGCAACCGGACATGATCCCCAAACAGACCCGCGACGGTTGGCCCATGCGCCAGGGGTACGGTGTGTTGCCCGGCGGGGCGGACACCTATCATGGTTATGGCGAAGCCTGGGCCAATGTCAGCAACACACCATTCCGCGAGTACAAGCACTGGGTGCATGAAGGCGGCATCAGCACGCCGCTGGTGGCTCACTGGCCGCAGGGTATTTCAGCGGACAGGGCAGGGAGGCTCGAAGGCCAGCCTGCTCATCTCATGGACATCATGGCCACATGTACGGATGTGGCCGGGGTTGCTTACCCAGCCGAACTGGCCGGACAGCGTATCAAACCTCTCGAAGGAACCAGCTTGAAACCAGCCCTGACGGGGCAAAACATCGGTCGCAAGCAGCCCATCTTTTTTGAGCATGAAGGCAACCGGGCTGTGCGTGATGGCCGGTGGAAACTGGTGGCCAAAGGGCCGCAAGGCGCCTGGGAACTCTACGACATGGAAAAAGACCGCACCGAGCAGCATGACCTTGCGGCTGCAGAACCAGCGCGTGTTCAGGCCATGGCCGCCCAGTGGGTGGAGTGGGCCTCGCGGGCGCAGGTGACACCGTGGATCTGGGGGCCGCCGTATGGTGATCCGTTGCCCGTGAAGAAGGGCAAGGCAGGAAAGAAGAAACAGCCCCAGCTGAATTGAGCCGCTTCTAGCCATGATTCGTTTCCCTCTTTGGATGGCCGTCCTGGCCGCAGCCTTTCCCGGGCACAGCCAGTCTGCGGCCCAGACCGCGAAGCCTAACATTCTGCTCATCTGTGTGGATGATTTGAAACCGGCCCTCGGCTGCTATGGCGATCCCCTGGCCAGGACGCCCAACCTGGATCGCCTGGCCGCCCGGGGCATGCGCTTTGACCTCGCCTTTTGCAACCAGGCCGTGTGCGCACCTTCAAGAAATAATCTTTTGTTAGGCTCGCGCTCCACCTCGCTGGGCATCTATTCGCTTTCTGAAAACTTTCGCAACGCCGTGCCGGATGCGGTGACTCTGCCGCAGTATTTTCACAGCAAAGGCTGGCGCACGGAGGCGATCGGGAAAATCCTTCACACCGGTCATGGCAATCATGACGACACGGCCTCCTGGAGCGTCCCGCCGGTGAAAGGGCAGGTGGTGGAGTATCTGAACCCTGCTAATTCAGCCAACGGCCAGCTCACCCGGGAGGAGGCCATGTTCAGCAACCAGAAGCTGGGCCGCATCCGCGAACTCCCGCGCGGGGCTGCCTGGGAAAATGTGGATGTGGCGGACAACGCCTATTCGGATGGTCGGACAGCGGATCTCGGCATCCAGCGTTTGAGAACGGCAAAGGAAAAACCGGACCAGCCGCTGTTTCTTGCGCTTGGGTTTGTGAAACCGCACCTGCCTTTTGCCGCTCCCAAAAAGTATTGGGACCTCTTTGC
>DASWXG010000353.1:0-3070 GCA_036405615.1 Prosthecobacter sp.
CCCCAGGACATGCGCTGGGCTCTGTTGAAACGCCCTTACCTGAATGCCAAGGTTGAAAAGAGAGCGGTGTTGAAAGCGGGGGACGAGATTCCGCTAAAGCAGTCTTCCGGCGGTGAAAAACTTTTTCTCCGCTGTCTGGGGACCAACCAAAAGTTTGTCAATGCGGAGGCTGGCGCGGCCCGGAATCCGCTTGCCGGTTCGGTGCCGCCCAAAGCAGTGGATCCAAGCGACAATGCCAACAGCGTTGTCCTGCTTCTGGGCTTTGGCGGGTTCCGTTTTTTTGACGGCGGCGACCTCACCTGGAATGTTGAAGAGAAGCTGGTTTCCCCAGTCAATCTTGCTGGGACGGTGGATCTCTATCAGGTCAATCACCACGGGCTCGACAGCAGCAACAATCCCCTGCTTATCCAGAGCCTCGCCCCCACCGTGTCCGTGATGAACAACGGGCCGAAAAAAGGCACCAGCAAGTCTGCCATGGATGCCTTGAAGTCAGCATCTTCCCTCCAGGCGATGTACCAGATGCATGAAAACATCCGAGAGGACCAGGAGAACACCCCAGACAAGGCGATGATCGCCAACCATGGCGATCTGGGAGACGCCTGTGCGGCGCATATCATCCAATGCCGGGTCAGCGGTGACGGAGCAGCCTACATGCTGACGGTGCCTTCCCAGAATCACTCACGCACTTTCCAGACCCGGCAGCACTGAGTTCTTCGGAAACCTTCTGATCACTTGAATTGCAGGTCGGGCGGGAAGTTCCGCACCAGATCGTCATCCGTATACGGCAGGCCGTCGGGTCCGTCATAGATGAGCTGGAAGGCGCAGCCGCTGCTGGAGATGACATGCAGCCGGATGCCCGGTGCTTCTGGGCTGTTGCGAAAGGCCTCCTTTTGCAGGGCCGGATGTTCCTTGGGAACCAGGGAGAGCTTCTTGGAGTTTGCGCCGGCGAGTTGGGCGCAGATCTCTTGCCAGGTCCCGTTCGGCAGAGAACGGACCGTGGTCCAGTAGTCCAGCAGCATCCGGCCGACGATGGTGGTCTGCTCTTCCGGAGAAAGACCTGGTTTGAGCAAGTCATTCAAGGGGCCCGGGGAAAGTCCGGCTGCTAGATCAGGTATGGGCAGCCCGGCTTTTAATGCGGGGTCGGCAGGGTTCAGGCTTTCCTGCTTGTCTCCAAACCATCCGCCGAGGTCTGCCCATAGTCCCTTCAGGCCATCTCCCCTCCCAAGCATGAGGCCGAACAGCACTGCCAGAAGCAGGACCAGACCAAAGGCCAGAGGACGCAGCAGAGTTTTCAAAGACGGAGGTATGTGGCGGCTCATGCCGCCTTCATGAAGCCAAGATTGGCATCGAAATTGATGATGTTGGGGAACACATCACGAATCTGGGAATCGGAAAGGCCAAACCATTTTGCCATGGTGGCCGCGTACTGGTCCACACTGGTGGTTGGCACCCAGCGTCCGCGCCCCGTGTCCAGCGGATTGCCCGCGACCGTGATGTCAGGATCGGGGAAGGAACCATACACCTTCTGGCCGTTGAGGGCTCCGCCCATCACCATGTGATGACCGCCCCAGCCGTGGTCGGAGCCGCGGCCGTTGGAGTCATAGGTGCGGTTAAAATCCGATGCCGTGAAAGTGGTCACGGAATTGCCCATGCCGATGCTTTCCAGCCCGTCTTGGAAGCCCTTCATCGCGGCGCTCACACGACCCAGCAGGCCTGCGTGGTCGTCCAGTTGCGGGCCGTGGGTGTCGAAACCGCCGGTGGCGACAAAGAAAATCTGCCGGGTGATGCCCAATGGCCCCTGGGCCTGGATCATCTTGGCGACTGTGCGCAACTGTTCACCAAGATCGTTGTTGGCCGGAATCGTGGGGAAATTGGAGGTGCCTTGCAACGCCGCATTGATGGTGTCCGCCTCAATGATGGATTTGTTCGAAAGGTCGGCAAAGGCGTCCTCCATCAGGTTCGCATAGTCCGCGTTCAGGATGTTGCGGAAGGCGGTGTAGCGCGACACGTCCTGGGTGCTGCTGCCCTGACCCAAACGGAACACAGGTGTGCCACCAGGACCCGGACGGAAGGGCAGCATGGTCTTGCCCACCTGGAAGAAGTTGTTGCCGTTGAGCGACACCAGCATGGACACGGAGGTTCTCTCCTGGGTGCCCACAAGCGCCTCGGCCATTCGGGCGCCCCAACCTGTCTGGTTGTAAGCTGCATTCATGGTGCTGGCGGAAGTCTGCCACTGCACCTGCTGGTCGCTGTGGGAGAAGAGGTTCTCGGGAATGGCTGCCGTGTGGTTGTAGTAGTCCTGCAAAGTGGCGGGGGCGATCAGGGTGCCGACATTGGCTAGCAGGGCCAGTTTGCCCTGGTTGTAGAGGTCCCGGCAGCCGGTCATGGACGGGTGAAGCCCGAGGTTCAGCCCGTTGTCATTCTGGGTGTTGAGCGCCAAAATGTTGTTCTGGGGGATGGTCAGCACGGTCCGGCTGGCCGCGTACTTGGCGTGGGCCGAGGACTCCCGGGGCATCAGCAGGTTGTTGGAGTCATTGCCTCCATAGAGGAAGACACAGACGATGGCCTTGTAAGGCGTGCCCGGTTCGAGGACGTCCGCTGCCTGGGCATTCATATGCCGCAGGGTCAGGATGGTGTTCAGCAGGCATGTCGTGGACATGGCCGAACACGCACTGCGGCCCAGGAAAGTTCGCCGTGTCAGGAGCGTGGGCAGTTCGTTTGGATTCATGGGCGCAGGTGGCTAGAGACTGAAAAGAGGGAAGAGGGAAGCATCAGCGCTCCGTGACAAATTCCGGCGAGGCGACAACCAGTTGCAGCATTACCTTCAGGCCGGTGGCGGCGTTGCCCGCATGAAGGGTGTGGATGCTCGTGAGGGAGGAACGCAAGGTTGCGGACATCGGGCGGCCTAACAAAAGGGTTTCCAGCTTGGCCAGAACCTGGTCAGGGTTGTTCCAAAGCGCGGTCAGCGGAGAGAGCTCCAGACCCACCCGGCCGCCGAGATTGGCATAGAATCCGTTGGTCATGCCTTCGAAGAAATAGTTCGCCGTGTCGGTGACCGTCAGTTCGGTGG
>DASWXG010000354.1:0-2161 GCA_036405615.1 Prosthecobacter sp.
ACTGCCGGGGGTTTCCTCATTGGACTTCCAGTTGGTGAGGTCTTTGCCATTGAACATGGAGACCCAGCCGTCGGCGGCGGTGGCAGAGCTGGAGGCCGCGGCGGCCGGAGCGGCAGCGGACTTCTCGTCGGCCGCATTGCAGGTGGCCAGGCCAAGCACGAGGGCCAGGGAGGTGAGGTGGTTGATTTTCATGGAGAAGGCCGTTTTACACGGGGCTGCCCGGCGTGGCAACTGGCAACCCGCAGGAAGAACGGCGGGGGAGCCTTTGCGTCCCGATCCGGAAAGCAGGCGGTTGTTCTCAGAAACCGTCTGCCTCGCTCACTTCAGCTTCCACAGCTTCTTGTCGCTGCGGATGAAAAGAGCGCCGTCGCTGATGGCCGGTGTGCTGAGAATGGTGTCTTTCAACTCCACGCTGTGCACGATCTCACCTTCAGCCGCCGTGGTGTCCACCACCTGGAAGACACCGCGTTCGCTGGCGAGATAGAGGTATTTGCCGGCGGCGATAGGAGAGCCGGAGAAGGGGCCTTTGAGGCGCAGCTTCCAGGCTTCGTCACCGCTGGCTGTGCTGGCCTTGATGAGCACGCCGGTGCCATTCAGCACATAGAGGGAATCTCCCACCACCACCGGGCTGCCGGTTCCCGGTTTCAGACCCTCAGCGCGCCAGAGCTGTGAAGCCGAGCCCTTTTCCGGGACGATAGCAGTGACGCCGTTGGATGGAACGTAGATGGCATTCTGCGTGACGGCGGCGCTGGGGATGGTGGAGGCACCGTCCGCGTACTCCCAGACCACTTCACCGCTGTGCGGGTTCACACCGGTGAGACCCTTGCTGGACTGCAAAGCCACCACCCCCTGATAAACCACTGCACTGGTCCAGTTGGCCGCTTTGGGGCGCTCCTGTTTCCAGCGGTTTTTGCCCGTGGCCACGTCAATGCCCACAGCCAGGGACTCACTGTCGTTTTCACTCTGGACAATCAGGGTGTCTCCCACCACGACGGGGGAAGAGGACATGCCCAGGCTGTTGCTGGCATTGGCGTAATCATAGGTTAGGCCACGCAACCACAGGAGATTGCCTTCGAGATCAAAGGCAAAGAGGTCGTTAGAAGAGTAAAGGGCAAAGACACGCTTGCCGTCGCTGCAGGGCGTGGGCGCAGCGACGCTGGTCTTGTTGTGAGTCATCGTGCGCCCGGTTGTCTTCATCACCCGCTCCCACAGCTTCTTGCCATCGGCCGCGCTGAAGCAGAAGACGTGGAGGTTGGACTGGTCCGGCCCGCTGGAACTGGTGAGAAACACTTTCCCTGCAACAACGATGGGGCTACTGAGACCCCGGCCTGGCAGATCCACACTCCAGGCCTCTTCCACCTTGGGGCCTGGTGCGGTCTCTGCGGAGATGGCCGAGGCGTTGGGTCCGCGGAACTGCGGCCAGTCTGCGGCCTGCAGGTCGGGAGCGATGGTTCCGGTCAGACCGAGGAAACTGAGTGAAAGAAGATGACGGGCCAGAGGCTTCATAAGGGAGTGGAAAGACAGGTGGTTTGAACCCGGCCACGAAGGCCTGGAAAATGCGAAAGGATGGCCAGACCTAGTCGAGCTCTTTGATCTGAATGTGGCGGTATTCCATCTGGCCACGGTCACCTTCCAGGCCGATGGGGCCTGTTGACGGCAGCGGGAGGGCTTCCTCCAGGACTTCACCATTGCAGGTGCAGCGGGCGGCTCCATCTTTCACAACCACTTCGATCTGGTTCCAGTCCTGAGGTTTGTAGCTCTTCAGAGCCTTGTAGGCTTCAGGCCCGGCGACTCGGTAGTCCCGGCACTGCAACTGCGGGCGGCGGATGAAGATGCCGCTGTCGGCATTCACGGAGGCGCGGAATTCCAGCTTGAGGACGAAGTTTTTGGGAAACTCACGGACGGTGTAGAGCTGGGAAACCAGCCGTTCCTGTCCCTTGGGAAAGTTCACGGTCAGAATGCCGTCCTTGGCGGAGTAACGCCCCTCATCGTTGGAGGATGGCTGGCCATCGAAGGCTGTGGTTACCGCCCCTACCGCAGGAGCCTTGCGGTCCACCTTTTCCCGGAAACACCAGCCGCTGAGGTCCTTGCCATTGAAGAGGCTGACAAAGCCGGGCTCGGGCGTGAACTCTTCGCCATGGGCGGAAAGGCCGAGGAAGCC
>DASWXG010000355.1:0-9031 GCA_036405615.1 Prosthecobacter sp.
CAGCCCTCAGGACTTCCTGGCCACCATCGGTCACGCCATGGGCTTGCCTGTGGACGAAGTGGTCATGTCCCCCTCCAACCGTCCATTCACGGTCGGTGACAAGGGCGTGCCAGTGGTCGACATCTTCGCCTAAAGTTCGCGGAACCGGGGATTTTCCATCCCCGGTTCCTATTGCCTTCTTGAGCACCCGGCTTCGCGGCCGGGTGCTTTTTTTTATGGGCTGGCCCAGGGGATGATGTTTTGCTCAGCGGGACTTTTCCGCCAAAATCCTGCCGCTGCGGGAGCTGGCAAAAGGCCCAGAGACGGGATCCCGGTTAGACCAGCGTGCCTGGTGTGGGCGGTGGATCCAGCGGAAACTCCTTCCTTTTCAGAAGGGCATAGCTCACACAGGCAAGCCCGAGCGGGAAAAGGTAAGAGAGCGTAGCGGCTCCTCCGTAAATGCAGAGGAACCAGAAAAACCAGGCCGCCCGGTAGCGGAGGCCAATGGCTGAAACAAGCACCAGGACGAGTCCTAACGCGGCAACACCGATGCCGATGTGAAAGTAGCTGAAAGCCTGCTTGATGCTTTCGGGCAATTCGGGTGATACCTGGACGGTGGGGGCTTTTTGAGCCGCTACATCACCACCCGCAGCCACTGCAAGGCGGCTCATGCTTGCAAGGCTGATGGCAAACCCCACCACCTGGGCCAGCTGCATCCAGGCGCCGATTTTGGCCAGGAGCGAACCGCGAGACGAGGGGGAAGGGGAAGACATCAGCCTAGCCTTAGACGATGCCTTCTGTTGAAGCAAGCGGAGGACAACCCCACTCGAAGTCTCCTCCTTTGTGTGCCGACTATTTGAGCAATCCGCTGTCCTGCAACCATTCGGTGAAGCGCTCCGGCCAGCGGCCTGCTGCGGTGGTTGTTCCGTGCTTGTAGCCAAATCCGTGTCCGGCGTTGCTGTAGATGTGCAGCTCGGCTTTCACGCCCGCTGCTTTGTATTTCAGATAAAGGGAGGCCATGCCTTCGGAGATGTCCGGACGGTCTCCATAACCGCAGGCAATGAAAAGGGGCGGCATACCCTTTTCCGCAGAAAACAGGTTCGAAGTACCGGGGTAGATCAGAGCCTGAAAATCTGGGCGGCTGCTAGCCCGCTCCACGGGATCTGCCGACTCTTTCTGGCCGGGATCGTTTTTCATCGCAGCGAAAGCCGCCAGTTCCCCGCCGGCAGAGAACCCCATGATGCCAATTCTCTCGGGGTTGATGCCCCACTCGGATGCGCGGGTGCGCACCGTGCGGATAGCGCGCCGGGCGTCAGCCATGGCATGGTCCTGGATGGTGTAGGTGCTGCCTTTTTCCCGGGCCAGACGGTATTTGAGAACAAAGGCGGAGATGCCGTGATCTCGAAACCATTCGGCCAGCGCGTAGCCCTCGTGACCGAGGCAGAGTTTGGAATGTCCGCCTCCTGGAGCGATGATCACAGCCACGCCCGTGTTCCCTTTGGAAGGGATGTAGGGGGTGATGGAGGGATTGTGAACATTCACCACATTGCTGCCTTCCTGCTTCTCGGCCTCAGCGGCGCGTGCTTCGGACCCAGGAGCACCTTTTTCCCAAAGGGGGAGGGCTTGGGGAGTGTCTGCGGCGACGGCAGAAGCGGCTAGGAGAAGACTGAGAAAAAGAGAGCGGCGCATGGGAACGGAGGATTAAAAGGCTGAGAAGAAATGGGAAGGCAGGCAGCAGGCAAAAAGAAGGCTGCCTTCACCCAAGGATTTTGAGTGAAGGCAGCCCGGGATTCAAAGAATTCAGTCTTCGCCGCTGGCAGCAAGCTGGGCGATGACGCTCAGATCTTCCAGGGTGGTGGTGTCACCTTTGATGACTTCACCGGCAGCGATCTGCTTCAGCAAGCGGCGCATAATCTTGCCAGAACGGGTCTTGGGAAGCGCTGCCGCAAAGCGGACCTCGTCCGGAGTCGCCACAGGACCGATGACTTTGCGGACGTGCTTTTTCAGCTCGTCTGCCAGCTCGCGGCCGGTGGCGATGCCTTCTTTCACGGTGACAAAGCAGACTACGCCCTGGCCCTTCATTTCATCCGGACGACCGACCACGGCGGACTCCGCCACGGCCGGGTGGGAAACAAGGGCGCTTTCCACTTCGGCGGTACCCAGGCGGTGACCGGCCACATTGAGCACGTCATCGATACGGCCAATGATCCAGAAATAGCCATCCTTGTCGCGGCGGGCTCCGTCACCGGCAAAATACCAGCCGTCAAATTCACCCCAGTAAGTCTCCTGGTAGCGTTTCTTGTCGCCCCAGATGCCACGCAGCATGGAAGGCCAGGGCTTGCGGATGACCAGCTTGCCCTGCTCATTTTTGCCCACTTCTTGGCCGGCATCATCCACCACAGCGGCGTCCACGCCAAAGAAGGGCAGGGTGGCGGTGCCGGGTTTGGTCGGCGTTGCGCCAGGGATCGGGGTGATCATGTGGCCGCCGGTTTCGGTCTGCCACCAGGTGTCCACGATCGGACAGCGGCCGCCACCCACCTGGTTGTGATACCACATCCAGGCCTCGGGGTTGATCGGTTCGCCCACGGTGCCCAGCAGGCGAAGGCTGCTGAGGTCCCATTTGCGGAGCCACTCGTCACCCCACTTCATGAAGGCGCGGATGGCGGTCGGTGCGGTGTAAAACACCGTCACGGCGTATTCTTCGATGATCTTCCAGAAACGGTCGTTTTCCGGCCAGTTCGGGGCTCCCTCATACATCAGGGAGGTCGCACCCAGAGCCAGCGGACCATAGACCATGTAGCTGTGACCTGTCACCCAGCCGACATCGGCGGTGCACCAGTACACATCGTCATCGCGAAGGTCGAAGACGTATTTGCAGGTCATTTGCGCGTGCAGGAGGTAGCCTGCGGTACTGTGCAGGATGCCTTTGGGCTTGCCAGTGCTGCCGCTGGTGTAAAGGATGAAGAGCGGTGCTTCGGAATCCAGCTGGGCGGCTTCACAGTGGGCGTCCACGTACTCCAGTTCACGGTGCCACCAGACGTCGCGACCCTGTTCGATGTGCACATCCTGGCCGGTGCGGCGGAAGACGATCACGCGATCCACTTCGGTGTCACCACCCTTCAGGGCGTCGTCCACATTCTTCTTCAGAGGCACCACAGCACCACGGCGGTAGCCACCGTCGGAGGTGATGATGATCTTTGCTCCGCAATCCAGGACACGGTCCTTGATGCTCTCGGCACTGAATCCGCCAAAGACCACGCTGTGCACAGCGCCGATGCGGGTGCAGGCCAGCATGGCGATCGCGGCCTCAGGGATCATTGGCAGGTAGATCATCACGCGATCTCCCTTTTTGACCTTGTTGCGTTTCAGCACATTGGCAAAACGGCACACTTCGCGGTGAAGCTGCTGGTAGGTCAGCACGCGTTTTTCGCCGGGTTCACCTTCCCAGATCAGGGCGGCTTTGGTCTTGTTAGGCCCGGTGATGTGGCGGTCCAGGCAGTTTTCGCTCACGTTCAGCTTGCCGCCCACGAACCACTTGGCATTCGGGCACTTCCATTCCAGCACCTTGGTGTAAGGCTTCTGCCAGGCCAGTTCCTTGGCTTCGCGGCCGAAGAATTTGTCCGGCTGTTTGAGGGATTCCTCATGCATGCGGCGGTATTCCGCCATGCTGCCGATGCGGGCTTTTTTGGAAAATTCTGCGCTGGGTTTGAACACCCGGTTCTCGGTCAGCACCGGCTCGGTTTTAGCGCCGGATTTCTTCACGGCTTTTTTGGGGGCAGGCTTGGCGGCTTTCTTCTTGCTCATGGGGTTGGGGGTGGAACGAGGAGGGATTTAACGCAGGAAAATCCAGGCTACATGCAGCAAACCTGCGCTGGCAATACCGGAGTGGCATATTCCGGAGGCTGTACGGGCCTTCTTGAGCCTGAAATCAGGGAGAAACGGATTTTCGGGGCGCAGGAAAGCATAAAAGTCGGTGATTCCAGTATTCTCCAGGCGGGCCCAAGCGGCCTCTTGCGGTTTTCTGCTTCTGGCCTAACGTGTCGGCCCTTTTTCCCTGGAAGAAGGCATCGGAACCTAACAAATACAAACACACAGAACCCAAGCCATGAGCAACCTTAAGCACGTCGCGGTCGTCGGCGCCACCGGAGCGGTGGGGGTGGAAATGCTTCGCTGCCTGGAGCAGCGGAATTTCCCCGTCGGCCAACTCACCCTTCTCGCCAGCGCCCGCAGCGCCGGTAAGAAGATGAAATTCAAAGGTGAGGATGTGACCATTAAGGAACTCACCCCTGAAAGCTTTGCCGGGGTGGACATCGCCCTTTTCAGCGCCGGCGGCGGTATTTCCCGCGACTTCGCGCCGCACGCCGTCAAGGCCGGAGCCGTGGTGGTGGACAATTCTTCCTTCTTCCGCCAGGACCCGAAGGTGCCGCTCGTGGTGCCTGAGATTAACGCGGCTGACGTTAAGAGCCATCAGGGCATCATTGCCAACCCGAACTGCACCACCGCCATCTCTCTGATGGCGCTGTATCCGCTGCACCAGGCCTTTGGCGTGAAGCGCATTTTCGCCTCCAGCTATCAGGCTGTGTCCGGCACGGGTGCACAGGCCATTGAGGAATTGGCCAACCAGTCCCGTGAATGGGCTGCCGACAACCGCGCCTGGGATGCTGCCAAGCTGGACTCCAAGCCGCATGTGTATCCGCACCAGATCGCCTTCAACGCGATCCCGCATGTGGATTCCTTCCTCGACACCGGTTATACGAAGGAAGAGATGAAGATGGAAAATGAGGGGCGCCAAATCATGCACCACCCGGATTTCCGTGCTTCCGTCACCTGCGTACGCATCCCCGTTTTCCGCAGCCACAGCATCGCCATCAGTGCCGAGTTTGAAAAGCCTGTGGATCTGGCCAAGGCCCGTGAAGTTCTTTCCAAGGCCCCTGGTCTGGATGTGCTGGATGATCCGGCTAACAAAGAATATCCCCTGGCTCTCGACATTGCCGGTCGCGACAACTGCGCAGTTGGCCGTCTACGGCTGGACTGCGCTCTGGACAACGGCCTCGCCTTCTGGGTGGTCGGTGACCAGCTGCTGAAAGGCGCTGCACTGAACGCGGTGCAGATCGCCGAGTGCCTCGTATAATCTGAATCTGCCATATGGGCCGCACAGGACATCAGGTCTTGTGCGGCCTTTTGTTTTAGGGATTTCTGAGGGGCTGCAGAGAGCTGTTGCTGCGAGAATGAGGCGCTCTTTTTTCGCAAAAGTTTTTTTCCTCCAAGCGGTCATACCGCTAGCCGCTTGCGTTTCGCCGATTGCCATTAACTGTTCTAAAGAACAGTTATGAATCTTCAGCTCGCACAACTACGCAGCCTCATTTCAGAGCGCTTTCCGGCGGCCATGCACATTCATTATTCTCAGCCAAAAGGGGCTGAGGAAAAATCGGTGAGGCTGTGGCCAGGCAAACTGGTGGAGGTTGTTTCTCCGAATCTGGCTGAGGGTGCGGGCCTTCTGCTGTTGCAACTGGCTGCCCAGGCAAAGGGATCTTTGGCGTGGATAGATGCGGCGGACTCGCTGGATCTGGCTTCATTACCGCAGGGGCTTCGCAACCGGCTTCTGTGGCTGCGGGGCCATGGGGTGAAAGACAGCCTGAAAGCGGCGGACATGCTGCTGCGAGATGGGAACCTGCAGACCGTTTTTTTGGACCTGCGGCTGGTTTCAGAAAAGCAACTGGCCAGCCTTCCTTCCAGCATCTGGCACCGTCTGCGGATGCTGTCGGAAAAGACCCATGCCGCAGCGGGCATCTTCACGCCTTCCGCCACGGTGGCCTGCGCAGCCGCGCGCTGGTCTGTGAATGGCCGGTTTGATCTGGCCAGCCTTCATCAAGAACACGGAGTTTTAATGAATGAGTTGCAGATCCTCTCACAACGCGGGCAAGGGATAATGCCTGCGGACGACTGTGACGGGGTGCCTTTGCAAAGCTGAACTTTGCCCGTCCTTGCTGTGTTTGCTGCGTGGAGAGTCCCCCGTTTTTTGCTTCAGGCGCTGAAGGTCCCTGCGAAGGCCTGTGCGGCGGTGCTGGATGGCAGCCCGTGCCATGGCCCACGCCAGAAGCAAGATGACCTGCTTTTGTGTGCCAGCGGACCGGCGGAAGCCCAGGGAGCACATACCGGAATGAGGGCTTCTCAAGCTCTGGCCAGATGTCCCCGGCTCGCTTTTGTACATCGGAATGAAGAGGCTGAAAAACAGCTTCAAGATCTGCTGCTGCAATGCGCAGAAGCATGGACAGCCGACTATGAATCCACGCACCCGGGCGTGTGTCTGCTGGATCTGAGCCGGGTTCACCGCATGCACCGTTCATGCTGGCTGGAGCAAGGACATCTCATGCGGCAGGACCTGCAAGAGCGGGGCTGTGAAATTTGTGTGGGGCTCGCGGAAACGGCAGATCTCGCCCTGCTTGCTTCTCATGCAGCTTTCCCCGTCCGGGTGATCCATGACTCCATGGCTGAGGAGAAGGCGGCTTTTGACGAGCTGCCGTTGTCTGTCTTGTTTCCCCCTGCGGGCTTGCAGGAAACTCTCCATCTGTGGGGCATCGGGACGCTGGGGGAGTTCAGGTCGTTGAAGCGGCAGGCAGTGGGAGAACGGCTCGGCGCGGCCGGCCTGGCTCTTTGGGATCTTGCTCACGGAGGCAGGGACCGGCTTCTGAAACTGGTCCGGCCTAACGTTTTATATCAGCAGAAGGAGGAGCTGGAAAACGGCATCGAGACCCTGGGGCCGTTGTTGCATCTGCTCCGGCAGTTTTGCCACAGGCTTTGTTCGCAGCTCAGTTTGGTCTGGAAGGTCGCAGCGCATCTGCATCTGCATCTGCATTTCGATGATGGAACCTCCTGCCAGAAGAGTCTGCGCATTGCCGAACCTACGCGCGATGTGGAACTGCTGTTGCGTATTCTGGAAACCCATCTCGAAAGCGTTACTGCTTCAGCGCCGGTCACGCAGGTTTCATTGGAAATCACTCCGGCTGATCCCGCCGCAGCCCAGGATATGCTGTTTGAGCGGGGGCTTCGCGATCCGGGTAAATTTGCTGAAACGCTCTCTGCCCTGGAAGCTCTTTTGGGCAGCGGCCGTGTCGGTCGTGGCCAGAAGCTTCCTTCACACCAGCCAGATGTCTTTGCTGTGGCACCTTTTCTGGAAAGCCCAGCCTCCTCTGGTGAGGAATCTGCCGGAGAGGCTCATGGCCTGCCGTTGCAGCGGTTCCGGCCACCCCAGCAGGTCGAGGTCATGTTTCAAGATGCCTGTCTTGTCTGGCTCCGGAACGGCAAGCACACGCTGCATCTGACCAGCAGCCAGGGGCCCTGGCTGCTCTCCGGCCACTGGTGGGATGCCCGGCACGCCTGGGAACAGGAAGTCTGGGATGTCGCTGTCCAGGGGGGAGGGCTGTACCGTTTGATGCACGAAAGGGGAACCTGGAAACTGGAAGGCCGGTATGGGTAAATCGAAACCGCCTTTTTATGAGCTGCATGCCCGAAGCGCCTTCAGCTTTCTGCGCGGAGCTTCAAGCCCTGAGGCGATGATGAAGCGTGCGGCCAGTCTGGACATGAGCCACCTGGTGATCTCTGACCGCGATGGCGTTTATGGTTCTGCCCGTGCTCATTACCGGGCCAAGGAACTGGGAATAAAAGCCGTGGTAGGTGCGGAACTGACGTTGGAATGCGGCGGTGTGCTGCCCGTGATTGTTCGCACCCGTGAAGGCTACCAAAACTTATGCCGCCTGCTCACACGTGCCAAGCTGGCCGCAGCCAAGGGCCAGAGCCGGGTGACCTGGCAAAATCTGGCTTCGCATGCCAGCGGCCTGAGCGCGCTGACGGGAGATCACGAAGGTGTGCTTCACCGTGCGCTGGATGCAGGTGACAAGGAGCAGCCTGTCCGTCTGATGCAGAGGTTATGCGAGACCTTTGGTCGCAAGCATGTGTTCCTGGAGGTTCACCGGCGCAGGCTTCGTCATGAAGACATCCGTCTCCGGGCCATCACAGACCTGGCAGGTCATCTGAAACTGCCGGTGGTCGCTTCCAACGCTCCACTGTATGCCACACGTGAGGAGCGCATGCTTCAGGATGCCTTCACCTGCCTCCGTCATCACACCCACCTGGATGCCGCCGGCCTTCATCTGGCGGCAAATGCCGAAGCTTGCCTGAAAGGGACGGCTGAGATGCGAGAGCTGTTTGCCGATCTTCCCCAGGCTTTGACAGAAACCGCGCGAGTGATGGAGAGCGTCGATTTTGGCCTGGAAAGTCTCGGGTATGAATTTCCCACGTATCCGGTTCCAGCGGGGCATGATCAAGACAGCTTTTTGCGCGAAAGGGCCTACCACGGCGCACGCGCACTGTATGAGTCTGACTTTGGGCCGGCAGTCTGTGCCAAGCTGGACCACGAACTGGCCATCATCGCCAAACTGGGGTTCAGCGGTTATTTCCTCGTCGTGTGGGACATTGTGGAGTGGACCAAAACCCAGGGCATTTTGATCCAGGGACGCGGAAGCGCTGCCAACAGTGTGGTCTGCTACAGCCTGGGCATCACCAAGGCCGAGCCTATCAAGAGCAAGCTTCTCTTTGAGCGCTTCCTATCAGAGGGACGTAGCAGCTGGCCGGACATCGACCTGGATCTGCCCAGCGGGGACCGGCGCGAGAGTGTGATCCAGGAAATGTACCGTCGCTTTGCCCCTTATGGGGCTGCGATGACGGCGAATGTCATCACCTACCGGGGACGAAGTGCCATGCGTGAAATGGGCAAGGTGCTCAATCTGCCACAGGATGTGCTGGAGCGCTTTTCAGACCTGTATGCCAATGGGGATTTTCCACACACCTTGAAGCTGGAAGAGCAGGTCAGGCAGGCAGGCCTGCCTAGAGAGCATCCGAGGCTTGTGACTTTCCTCAAACTTTACTCCATGGTGTACAGATTGCCCCGGCATCTGGGCCAGCACAGCGGCGGCATGGTGCTGTGCACCAAAGGTCTGGATGGCATTGTCCCCCTGGAGCCCGCCTCCATGCCTGGGCGCGTGGTGGTTCAATG
>DASWXG010000356.1:0-2417 GCA_036405615.1 Prosthecobacter sp.
TAAGCCGGAGATACTGGAGAGAAACCAGGAGGGGCACAAGTCATGAACATTGACGAAGCAGTTCAAATGAGTATGATGGTCCTATGGCTGCCATCATGGATCCACTCAGCGTTAAGGCGCTCAAACTCCCTCCGAAACAGCGGATGGGGTTGGCTGCCCTGCTTTTGGAAAGTCTGGAGGTCACACCTGCATTGGACCCCAAACTTCTTCAGGAACTTTCCATGCGGGCCTCGGAGCTGCGCAGCGGCAAAGTCAAAGGGGTGTCCACCGAAGAAGCCTATGGCTTTTCGTTATAATCTGGTTCATCACCCCGAGGCCTCACAGGACTACCATGAGGCGTTTGAGTTCTTCCAGCGGATGGATGACGATTTGGCTGCTTTGTTCGCCGACGATTTCCGCACAGCTCTTCGCGGGATTGCGAGCGGGAGGGCCAGAAGTCATCTTTATGCTTCCGGCCATGCTTTGAGGTGGGTGAAGTTGAAACGATTTTCACACAAGATATTCTTTGAGCCAGATGGCGAAGACACACGTCTTGTCCTGGCGGTCATGAGCGGACGTCGAGATCCTTCCCTCATTAAGAAGGTGCTTGGTTCACGGAGTGATGACGAAAAGTAAAGGTCGCTACACCAGATCCGGCAGCGGATTCTCCGCATCGCCAAAGTGGCTGGTCTTAACGCCCATGCGGTCCATGAGGGCGAGGTGCAGACGGCACAGCTTGCGGTTCGGATCCTTGCTGTAATCGAAGTAACGGCCTCCACGCAGGGTGCCGCCACCACCGCCTGCCAGCAGCAGCGGAAGCTGGGTGGAGTCGTGGGCGTTGCCATCATACAGGCTGGAGGTCAGCATGATCATGCTGTTGTCCAGGAGTGTGCGCTCGCCCTCTTGGGTGGCCTCCATCTTTTGCAGGGCTTCGGACCATACTTTGACCATGTACTCGTTGGCCTTTTGGTAGGAGGCGAGGCGGTCCGCATCATTCGCGTGGTGGGAAAGCTCATGCTGGCCGCCCTTCACACCGATGAACCCGAAGTTCATGTTGGAAAGGTCGTTGGTCAGCATGTTGGTCACCACGCGGGTGCGGTCCATCTGGAAGGCCAGAACCATGATGTCGAGCATCAGCTTCACGTGCTCCTCCTGCTGCGCAGGGATGCCGGAGGCCGGGCGGGCCAGCCAGGGAGTTTTTACACTGGGCTGCCAGCCGCGGGTGGCAGCTTCGGCCGTGGAGAGTTTTTCGGCGCGCTCAATGCGCTGCTCCAGATCGCGGACGGAGGTCAGGTATTCGTCCAGTTTCTGGCCATCGCGGCGGCTCAGCTTTCCTCGCAGGCTCTGCGCATCCTGCATCACCAGGTCCAGCACGCTCTTGTCACGGGCGCGCTTGCTGCCGTCGTCAAAGAGCTGGTCGAAGGCCTGCTGGGGGTAGATTTCTTTCGGGGCCGGAGTGGTGGGGCTGCTCCAGGAAAGATACGCCGAGTAGAGAGAGGTATACCCGCTGTCGGTGCTGTACTTCGGGCCTTCTGTTCCAATGGCCAGGCTGGCCACCGGTGTCTGGCCACCCACCTTGTTAGCGATGATCTGGTCCATCGTCAGACCCACTTCCACATCGGTGGTGGTCTGCTTCACCTTCAGGCCGGAGAGAATGTTCATCTTCGGGTAGTGCCCCCCGGGGCCAGCCACCGTAGTGGGGTTCCAGAGACCCTTGAAGACCATCACTTTGCTTTTCACCGGCTCCAGCGGCTTCAGAGTTTGCAGAAACTCCATGCCGCCCGGGGTATTGGACGCTCCCCAATGGTGCGGATTGACTCCGTTGCCGAAAAAGCAGATGCCCAGGCGGCGCGGTGCCTGCGGAGTGCCTTTGACGACGGGTGCTCCGAAAGAGGACACCGACTCAAACCACGGCAGACCGAGCGCAATGCCAGCTCCGCGGAGGAACTGGCGGCGGGAGAATGAGGAAGTGTTTTTCATGGGGGGATGGTGACAATACGTCACAAAAAGCGGTTAAATTTCGCCCAAGAATGGGTCGCGTTCCAGCGTGTCCTTGAGGTATTGTCCAAGAACATGGCGGATCCGTTCACGAACAGCGAGGTACCATGGCGGGAAATCCTGGCCGATTTTCTACTCGGCCAGCAAGGGCTGGAGGCCATCCGTCTCGATCCCGGACATAAAAGCGTGGAGGTGGCAACGATAGGGCAGGTGGATGTATCCTTGCTCCAGGCCCGCCTCAATGAAGTTTTGAGAGAACTGGATGCGGAAGTCCTGGCTACGGCGCAGCCAGGGCGGACCGCGGGCTTGGTGGTCAGTCGGGACTCAAGAGGCCTGACGGTTCAAAAAGAAGGCGGGATTCCTCCGGCTGGGCAGTGGAAATGGCGTGCGTTTGAATGGCCTGAAGCCGACGATCTGGAACGTCACAGCGAGGCGGAGTG
>DASWXG010000357.1:0-5076 GCA_036405615.1 Prosthecobacter sp.
CGAGGAGCGCATGAAGGTGTTCCAGCCTCTGCGCGCCTGTTTTGACCAAAAGGTGATCGTGGGCGGCGGCAGCGACCATATGCAGAAGATCGGCTCCCTCCGCAGCGTGAATCCCTACAACCCCTGGCTGGGCATCTGGACGGCCGTGACGCGCCGGGCACGCGGGCTGGACAAACCGGTGCATGCCGAAAACGCTCTCACCCGGAAGGAGGCGCTGCGGCTCTACACCACCAACAACGCCTGGCTGCTGAAGCTGGAAACAGAAACGGGATCGGTGGAAAAAGGCAAGCTGGCGGACCTGATCCTGCTGGACCGCGACCCGCTGACCTGCCCTGTCGATGACCTGCCGGACACGCAGGTGTTGAATACTTGGTTAGGTGGAAAAGAGGTGTTTGCGCGCAAGTGAGGAAAAAGGCATGGGGGTTCGGGAGTTGAGAGGGCTGAGTCCGGAGTTCAGAGGAGCCGGGATTGCGACAACCCCAGGCGCATGATTTTATCTACGGCCTCTTCGTCTGAGATCTGCGCCCCGTGGCTCCACGGCAAGTCTGGCTCACAAAAAACCGCCACAGGGCGGATGGCCCATGTGGCGGTTGGGGGAGTGATGGCGGAAGCGAAAACGGGAGGCGGCGCGGTGCGGTGTGTTGCAGACACACACGCTGCCTCCGGCTGCTTTACTGCTTCGGCTGGGTGGTCATCGGGAAGTCGTCTGTGCGGAAGGGGGTGACGGGCAGGCCTTCGGGGGTGAGGAGGTTGCACACCGGGTTGTTGGCCCAGGCGTAGCGCACAGCCACAGGCTTGGCCACTTCCGGGGCGCTGACTTCCACTTTGTCTTTGCCGATGATCTTGGCGCTGGCCCAGACCCACTTCTTGTCTTCACCGCAGATGGCAAAGCCCTTCACTTCGCTGACGTCAATGGTGCGCAGGCTGGAGCCGAAGGTGTCCAGGGTGACGACGGCCTTGTTGCCGGTGATGGCAACGGATTTGTACTCGGGGCTGCGCCATGGGATCTTCACACCATAGTCCTTGGCCAGGGCGATGCGGGCGAGGCGCTCGGCCACGTCACGCTTGTTGCGAGGGTGGATGTCGTTGGCTTCGCCGAGGTCGATGATGACAGCCTGGCCGCCGTTGGGCACGGCGTTCTGGGTCTTGGTCTGGCTTTCGCGCAGTTCAGCCCAGGCACTGTCGCCAGGGGTGGGAGTTTCGGCCATGAAGTCGGCCAGCTGCACCCAGTAGAAGGGGAAATCGCCCTGCTTCCACTCTTCACGCCAGTGTTTGATCATGAGCGGGAAGAGGTAACCGTATTCATAAGCGCGACCGGCGTTGGATTCGCCCTGGTACCAGATGGCACCCTTGATGCCGTAGCCGATGGTGGGCAGCAGCACGCCGTTGTAGATGTTGCCGGGGCGGGCATTGCCAGAAAGAGTCTGCTGCGGGCTTTGCGGCGCGCGGGTGGTGAAGGGCTGGTTGGCCTTGGCGGCTTCAGCTTTTTTCTTGTTCCACTCAGCCATGGCTTTCTCGTGATCTTGTTTGGCCTTGTCGGAGCTCAGGTCTTTTTCACGCTGCACCCAGCCGTCCATCAGGCCTTTGAAACGCGGATCTTTTTCCAGCACGTCGCGGCGCACCCAGGCCTCGGCGGCGCTGCCGCCCCAGGCGTCGTTGATGAGGCCCACCGGCACGTCCAGCATCTGGTGCAGGGTGCGGCCGTAGAAGTAACCGACGGCGCTGAAGGCACCCACGGTGGCGGGGGAGCACTCCACCCACTGGCCTTTGAAGTCTTTTTGCGGCTCCTGCGTGCCTACCTGCGGCACGGAGATGAGGCGGATGTTCGGGTGCTTGGCTGTGGCGATCTCCAGATCGGAATCCCACGTGCTGCCCACATTCCACTGCATGTTGGACTGGCCGGAGCAGACCCACACCTCACCGACGAGGACGTTCTTCAGCTCTTTGCTGTTGCTGCCCTGGATGGAGATCGTGGCCGGTTTGGCATTGGCTGGTACGGCGTCCAGCTTCACGGTCCATTTGCCGTCAGCACCCGCCTTGGCAGTCTTGGTCTGGCCGGCAAATTTGACGGTCACCTCGGTGCCGGGCGTGTCCCAGCCCCAGATGGGGTTGGCCTGCTTTTGCTGCAGGACCATGTTGTCGCCAATGATGGCGGGGAGTTTGATTTCCGCCCGGGCTGAAACGGCCAGGGCGGCCAGGAGTGAGGTCAGTGCGAGTGTGCGCATGGTAGAGCGCACTATTACGTGGGAAGAGGGGCTGTCTTCAGGGAGTCTTTGAAAAATGCGGGGGTGGAAACACGCCGGCAGAGGCCGGGAAGGCTGGGGACCCTTCAGGATTGCGAGGTTGATCGCAGAGACGCCGTCTGCAATTAATGCCCACCGGTGCCGTTCTGTGGCCGGACCCCTCCGTCCTGGCAGATTTTGACCAAGTCTTCCAGCGACCGGCTTCGCGACTCGTGGTTGAACCAGTGGAGAAACTCAGAAATCTGCATGTCGGAATACTCATTTTCTTCCTGCCGAAAGTACACATAGGGGTTCTTGTGCACCGTGAATTCGTTGTTTCGATACAGGCAACTGGAACGAAACAAGTGTCTGCCGTTGATTAGCACTCCGTGCCAGTTTGGGGTGCTGTCATAGTCTGTCACATTGATTTGCAGGCTGTCGCCTCCCCGGTTCATATGCAGAAAGTCGGTGATACTTTCATAAAAGGCCTCGGTGCGCCGTCTCCATGCCCGGCCCAGTTTTTCCCAGTGACGCCAGTCCGGACTCAGGACCTTGAGGCGGATGGTGGTATTGGGAAATTTGCCGTATGTTTTTTTGTGGTCCTCAAGGCACTCCCGCACGGTTTTCCAGGAGACGTGAAGGGCTACACCCAAGCATTGAATTTCTGTTTCCGGGAAATCGGTGAAACTGTTTTTGATCAGCCTCTGAATCTCCGGCTGTGCCTTGTTCCAGTCTTCAAAGCGCCTGGGAGCTTCGATGGACTTCAGCTTTTTGTCGATGGTGTCGAGCCGCTTGATGAGAAGGATCCTACTCCTGTTGGCCTGAAGCGCCCGGTAGGCCAGGAAGATGCAGATGGCGATGCTCAGCACTGCCATCGCCATCATCAGGGCGAGTGTGAGCTTTTCGGCATCGTTGACATTGGTCGCCGTGGCGTCGGACCATTTGGAGGAAAACATCCAAGCGACGCCCATGACGATGGTTACGCCGCCGCCTTGAAACAGCCATTCTTTATTCTTGTTCAGCCACCCGAAGGGGTTTGCTTCCGCCTGAGATGCGTTGTTTTCGTCCATAGCGGACGGATTAACACCACAAAACTTACTTAGATGTCAATGTTTTGCTGAAGGACGAACTAGGTTTATTATCGATGTTTTGTCGATAAGCCCAGACTACTCCTGCTTCTTCGCACGCGGCTCGCGGGCCACGGTGTCGGGTGCGCCAGCGCTGGTGACGAAGGGGCCGTCGGCCAGGGGGGCGATGCCGGTGAAGGCGACTTCCGGCATTTCGCTGGGGCGCCCGGCGAGGGGGAAGTCCTTGCGCAGCGGGAAGTACGGGTAGCCTTCCCACATGAGGATGCGGCGCAGGTCGGGGTGACCGGCAAACTTGATGCCCATCATGTCATACACCTCGCGCTCGTGCCAGTCGGCAGTCGCCCAGATGTCGCTGACGGTGGGGACGTCTTCGCCGTCCGGGATCTTGGCCTTGATGCGCAGGTGCTGGAGGTGGCCGTAGCCGTAGGCCTCATACACCATTTCAAAGCGGGGCTCCTCGCCCATGTGGTCCAGGCTGGAGATGTCCACCAGGTAGTCAAAGTTCAGCTCGTCGTGGCAGTACTTGAGCAGCGGCTTGGCGCCTGCCAGGGTGACCTGCACGGTGTGCTCTCCCCGGAATTCGGTGGTGGCCAGGATGGCATCACCAAACTGTTCCTTCAGGGCTTTGACCATTTGCTCGGCTTTCATCGGAGGGGAGGGCAGGGGCAAAAAACGCGGGTGTCGTCTGACGGGTGGCGGGCGATCAGGAAAGGTCGTTTACCAGTTCCTTCTTCTGCTCGGAGATGGAGGCTTCGCCTTCGATCTTGCGCTGCAGGCGCATCATGCCTTCCAGCAGGGCTTCCGGGCGTGGAGGGCAGCCGGAGATGTAAACATCCACAGGGATGAGGTTGTCGATGCCCTGGAGCACGGCGTAGCTGCGGTACATGCCGCCACTGGAGGCACAGGCACCCATGGCGATGCACCACTTGGGCTCGGGCATCTGGTCCCAGATGCGTTTGACGGCGAGGGCCATCTTGTAAGTCACGGTGCCGGCCACGATCATCACGTCAGCCTGGCGGGGGGAAAAGCGCATCACCTCCATGCCGAAACGGCTGAGGTCATAGCGGGAACAGGCGGAGGCCATCATCTCGATGGCGCAGCAGGCCAGGCCCATGGGCATCGGCCACAGCGAGTTCTTGCGCATCCAGTTCACGGCCGCGTCCAGCTTGGTGAAGACGACATTGCCCTCGACTTTGGAATCGTAGGCGGCGTGGGTTTCTGCAGGGGCGACCATGGTCAGGAAAAGGGGTGAACAGGGAAGAAATACGCCCCCGGCCTCCCCCGGGCAACCCGTTTGTGAAAGTTTTCACAAGCTCGCGGTCAGGCGGGAAGCCTCCAACTAAAAGGTTTTCAGGCCCGGCGGGGTGGCGGAATAGCCGGAGTAACCGGGGGCATTGGGGGCATTGGGGGCTCCCCAGCGTTTCTTGGCGGGGGCCTGCTGCTGGACCGGCGGGTAGTACGCTCCCGCAGCTGGCTGCGGCTGGTAGCCCCCGTACATGGGTTGCGAGGGGGGCTGCTGCACAGGCGGATAGCCGGGGGAGGAGGGCGGATAGCTGGCGTAGCCGGTGGAGGCAGCCGGGCTGGAAGGGTAGGGGGAGTGAGCCGGGGCGGAGTTCCAGCCGCCGCCCTGGGCATAAGATGACGGGGCTGCTGGGTAACGCTGCTGCTGATGCTGGGCGGGCAGGGTCTTGGCCGTGACCTGCACCTGCCCCATTTGCATGTAAGGAATGCCAATGTGCTGGGCGGCTGCGCTGGAGAGATTGATG
>DASWXG010000358.1:0-4252 GCA_036405615.1 Prosthecobacter sp.
TGTGCAATTCTTGAACACCAGGCCGTTGTTTTCCGAGTTCGCAAAACCGTTCACCAGATAGCGAGGATTGCGGTCAAAGTTGTTGTTGCTCACCACCAGGTGCTCGCAGTTTTCCGCCAGGATGTCGTGCTCAAAGCCTTCCCAGAAAGTGTTGCCATTGATCACCACGCCGCGTGATTCCTTCACCTCGATGTTGACCCGCACGTCGCTGAACACATTGCCGGTGATCGTCACATTGCCTTCGCGCGTATGGGCACGGCCCACCTTGCGCTCCAGGCTGGGGTCCGTGCCTGCTCCCAGGATGCGGATGTTGGCAGAGCCCGGGGCCTTGCTGGTGTGCTGGAGGGTGCAGCCGGTGATGGCCACCTCGCCAATGGAACCACCGGTGGAGTCCAGTTCCACATTGGCGGACGGCGGCGAATCCGCATGGTGGTTTCCCTCGATGTCACAGGTGCCGATGTGCAGGTTCCTCACATTGCCACCACGCGACACCACACCGCCGCCACGATTGTAACTGATGTGGCTGCCCACGATGTTGATCTGGTGCAGGTTGATGTTGTCGAGGAAAACACCAATGCCCGTGTTGTCATAGAGGTGGCAGTCGCTGATGGTCACATTGCGGTTCCGGGGCGTCAGGCGGATGGCATGCCGGCACTTGCTGACAACCACCCGGTGCAAAGTTGGCTGCATAGCCCCGCCGATCTCAATGCCATCCGCCTCCGGATGCTGGCCAAAGATCTCGATGCCGCTGATCATGGGCGTGCGTTCACCGCTCCAGACCTCCGCCTTCAGGCTCGCTGGGGCGGCCGTTCCTTCATGATGGCCGATGATGCGGAAAGCGGGGCCCGGGCCTGTCATCACAAAGCGGGCCGTTCCGTCTCCGGACAACCCCACAACCCCAGACATGGAGAGATCCACCTCCACGGTCTTGCTCAGTTTGTAAGTGCCCTTGGGAAACACCAGGGAACCTTCCGAAAGTACAGCCTTCTGAATGGCAGCCGTGTCATCGCTCTTCCCGTCTCCTTTGACACCAAGGGTCAGAACATTGACCTGAGCCATGGCAGCACCGGCACTGAGCAAAACGGCAAGAAAAAGAGGGCGTAACATCCTCCATAAACGCTCTGGCATGGGAAAAACACACATACCAGAATGCTGGCGGCGGATGATTTTGTGTCTCTGCCACAGTGCCGGATGCAGCCTTGTCACGAGCCCTTCACGTCGGTTGCATAGACCTGCATCCGATCGAACAACACAGCCTCAGGAGAGGCTGTTCACCCGACGCCCGGACGTCATGCACCGGTCTCACCAGCCCAACGCCGAAGCTCCTATCTCCTGCGACGGCCAAACAAAGTTACCAGGCCCAGCAGCAGCAGCAGCACACGGCCCGGCTCAGGGACCAGCACGACAATGATGCTGCCCGTGCTGGTAAACTGGCTGACATCCCACATGAAGCCGCTGCCGCTGATGTCGGGCAGGTTGAACTGGCTTTCGCTGTCATTGGAACCATCCCGGTTCACCCCTACGTCAAAGCCATTGAAATTGGCGGAGACCAGTGTGGACCAGTCCAGCAGGTTGAACACCTGGCCAAGCTGCGGCGTGAAGCCTGTGGCAGACACTTCAAGCCGCCCCTGGAAATCCAGAGTCGAGCCTGTGGCACCGTTAAAGACCAGACGGTCATGATCCCCGGCTCCGGAGATGGACGCCACATAGGCTGCGTAACCGGCAGAGCCCACCGCGTTGCCACCAAAGGTGGGATCCAGCGCGCTCTGGTTGGTGGCGCTGGAGATGCTGAGCAAGACATTGGAATTGGTGCTGATCTCAAAGGTGCCTGCACCGGTCGGGGTAAAGGTCAGCGTGCCATTGCCCGTATCAAATCCGCTGGTGACATTGCCCGCTTGCAGGGTTGCACCTTCCAGAAGGGTGAAGGAAGAAGCCTGTACGGTGCCGGTGCCGGAGAGCTGGGCTCCATAAGAAACCGTCGTCGCTCCGGTGCCGGTGAAGCCGGTGCTGGCAACATCCAGTACCCCGCCAATGACGGAGGTGGTGCCCGTGTGAGTGCTGGTTCCCGACAGAGTCAGCCGGCCATCGCCCGCTTTGGTGAAGGAACCCACGCCAGTGATGCTGTTGGCAACCGCCAGAGTCACGCCCGTTTCCACATCAAACGTTCCGCCGTTGGCCCCAAAGGTGATCCCACGATTGGCATCATCCATGGTGAAAGAAGCATAAGCCTCCACAATGCCTCCGTTCAAGGTCAGCTGGCCGGCATTGAAGGCAGCAGGATCGCCGCCGAGATTCCGCTCATCGTTCAGGCGCAACCTGCCCTGGTTGACTGTTGTAGTGCCAGTGATGTAACCCGCGCCGTCGGCAAGGGCCGCCACATTGGTAAAACCGTCCAGTGTCAGCGTGCCTGTGCCATTCTTCACGATGTTCAGGTCATAGGTGTTGGAGCGCCGCTGGAAGTGGCTGACAGTCGTGTCACCCGTCCCCGTGAATACCAGATCCATGGAACTTCCCGTCGTTGTCCCCTGGCGGTGGTACATGATGGAAGATCTGAAAACCAGCGTGCCATTGTTGTTGATGGTATAGGCCGCAATGTTCCCGGCAGTAGGGCGAAGCTGTGCATTCAACAGATGGGATCCGCCCTGGACGTCAAACATCGTCCCGGCCGAATACAGCACACCACCGCCGGTGCCGACGTTGATGGTGTAGTTTTGCTCACCGCTGAAGTAGATGTTCCGGAACGTCTTGTTGCCGTTGATTTCCGTGATCTGCGCAGAGTTGGTGGAATTGCCAAAGAAGAAGACGTCTTTGGTGGTGGAGTCCGTGTTGCTTTCAGGTGTGTCGCCAGATTCCCAGTTGTTTGGATTTGCCCAGGAATAGACAGGCACACCTCCGACAACCATGGAGGGCGTGGTGCCGGTCCAGGTGCGGTTGGCGGCGATCTTCGCCACGGAGATAACACCGTCCGTGTAGAAGGTGTCCGTAACCCAGCCATAACCCGTCGGCAAAGCGCCAGCGCCGGTGAAATCAAAAGTGAAGGTGCCGGTCTTCGTCGCGGAGCCAATCCCAGTCCAGTCGATGAGCTGCCAGCGGCCTGCTGTCCAGGGACTGTGCACAGGTGTGGAATCCACCACGGAAATGGTGCCGCCAAGGGTGATGGAAGAAGCGGTGGTGCCCAGAGTCAGCAGGTCTGCCTGTCCCAGGGTGGAGGCTCCCGCATTGGTGAAAAGGTCAAACTGCAGCGTGCCTGCCAGGGTGATCGCCACATTGGCATTGGTGCCCAGGCGCAGGTTGGATGCCGCACCGACATAACCCGCAGCGCCCGTCGCCCCCGCCGCCACCTGATGGGTGTTGCCAATCATGAGCTTGGTGCCGCTGGCAATGGTAATGGAACTCCCTGCACCGCCCGTGATAAAACCCGTGCCGCCCAGGGTGGCGGTGCCGCTGGTGGTGACACTGCCTGATCCTGTGGCCGAGCCGGTGGTATTGGTCGCCAGAAGGGTTCCTGCGGTGACGAGGGTGCCACGGGAGTAATTGTTGGCACCTGAAAGCGCCCAGATGCCAGAGCCTCCCTTAGTCAGTTCCAAAGCAATGGTGGCAGCCGCATCTGCTGTCGTTCCCCCGATCACACCACTCATCACACCATTGCCAGCGCCATTCAGGTTCAGACTGGAAACATGCGTTGCCACACTGCTGGAAGCTTTGACGGTACCGCTGAGGCTCAAGGTCTGGCCCGCCACCAGGTTGTCAATCCGGCCGTTGCCGCTGCTGGCTCCAGCACCGTTGCTGAGGATGAAATCACGGTTGCTGGAACCACCGGACGCACCGTTGAACTCAAGCCTCCCTGTCGTGCTGCTGTTCTGGCCCAGCGTGATGGTGCTGCCTGCGCCCAGGGCAGAGATCACTCCTTTGTCTCCCAAGGTGGCGGCACGGAAAGCACCGTCGGAGATGCTCACGTTGCCGGTGAAGGTGTTACCGTTGTTGTTCAGAAACACGATCGTGTTGTCGGTGCGGTTGAGTCCGCCATTGCCAGAGACCAGCCCGTCCCAGATCACGTTCTGCAGACCGCGGAAAGTCAAAGTCCCGCCCGTCAGTTGCAGAGGCCCGGTGAAGGTCACCACACCACTGCCGAAGTTGTAGAAGGAGGAACCGCCGGAAGTGACCACCACGGTACGGTCGGTCGAAGCTGCACCGCCCTGGTACTTCACATGAGAGCCACCGCTGAAGTTCAGCGTGCTTCCCGCCCCAAGGG
>DASWXG010000359.1:0-11250 GCA_036405615.1 Prosthecobacter sp.
GCACGAGGAAGTCGAGAAAGTCCTGAAGGAGCAGGCCAACACCCTGGACGTGGCAGGCAAGCTGGCCCTGGTCAGCAGCTTCACGGAAGGGGAAAAAGATCCTCTCGAAGCGGGTCGTGTGGTTCGCAAGGCCGGCGGTGCTTCCCCTTTCACCTTCAGCAGTCCCAGCACGGACAAAAAGGTCACCCAGCTGGTGGTGCAGCCCAACATGGTGGACGGTCTGAAGCCCTGGCAGGACCTGGAAAAAAACAAGCGTGCGCTGGATGAAAAACTCCGGTTTGCGCGCCTGAAGTACCTCGACGACCATCCGGAGATCGTGAAGCTCAAAGAAGAGCTGAAACAGGTGGAGGCTGCTTTGGAGATTGAACTCAAAGTGGCGGAGTCCGGTTTCGAACTGGAGAAATCCCGCTTGGCAGATCAGATCCGGGAACTGGAAGCCAAGCTGCCGGATTATCACAAGGCCATCAAGGCCTTCGACAGCAAGAAGCAGGACTATGACTTGCTCGAAAAAAGCCAGCTGGCCTGGGACAAGGCTTACGAAAAGCTCAGCCAGCGCATTGAGAGCCTGGAATTTGACACCGGCAAAGCCTCTTTGAACCTGGAGTTTCGCGGGTTCACCAACCTGCGCGACGGCATGCCTGTTTCACCGAACAAGGTGAAACTGATGATGATGGGCTGCCTGTTTGGCATCGGTCTGGCAGGCGGCGTGCCTTTCCTCCTTCGCCGCTTCAACAGTTCAGTGGTCGAACTCAATGAATTTGAGGGAAATCTAGGCATCACCGGCATCGGTCTGGTTCCTCTCAGCGATCCCAAAGTGCTGGAAGAACTGAACCGTGCGCCATCCATCGGTGCTTCCATCCCGAACGCCCTGCTGGAAAACTTCCGCCTCATCCGAAGCAGCATCCTTCTCAACAAAAGCCCCAAAGGCGACGGCCGGGTCATCATGACCACCAGTGCCCGTCCAGGTGAAGGCAAGACGACGATTTCCTCCAACATTGCCTGGGCGTTCTCGTCCTTGGGCGACAAAACCCTGCTGATTGATTGCGACCTTCGCCGCGGCCGTGTGCACAACGTGGCCGGTGCTTCGAACAAGGTGGGCATGACGGATCTGCTGACGGGCCGCGCAACCATTGACGAGTGCCTTCAGAAGTCGGAGGCCGACAACCTCTGGACCATTTCTCGCGGTGCTGTGGTCCCAGGAACGACCGAACTGCTGAACTCCGGCGTTTTCGCCGCCATTCTGGAAGAGCTGAAAGGCAAGTTTGACCGCATCATCCTCGACACACCTCCAGTGCTTGGTCTGAGCGAAACCGCTTTCCTTCAACACCACGCGGAAGGTGTGGTGATCGTGGTGCGTTGCGGTGTGACTCTGCGCAAGGATGTGGAAGACGCCGTCAATGCCCTGAAGAAGCTGAACGCGCACTTCTACGGCTTCGTGCTGAACGGTGTGGACTTCAACAAGCGCGCCAACCACTACTATTACTACTACTACTCATCCAGTTACTACGATGCGAACTGGGATGACAAACCGGTGGTGAAAAAGGGGCTGTAGTTTCCCCTTGAGGTGGCAACGGTAAAAGGCCGGGGTGGTTTCTTGATCTCTCTCAAGAGATGAGGGGCTGCCTGGGCAAATTCAGCAACATGGAGGCTGGATTTTCCGTTTTTTGCTTCCCTTTTTCGACGATTCGTCAAAACCTCCAAGTTCCCAATCAATCCCTATGAGCAATTCAAAGCCAAAACTTCATAATGCAATGTGGCCCGGTCTGGTGGGCAAAGGAGACGGTGAAGGCCAGGAGCCGCCGATCAGCCTGGAACGCATGCTGGACCTGACGGCTGCCGCAGAAGTCAACGGCCAGAAATTCGAAGGCATTGACTACTTCCTCTTCCTCCCCCACACCGACCCCAACGCCAGCGACGATGAGATTCGCCGCATTGCCGACCTGATCGCAGGCAAAGGTTTCGCCGTTGGTTCCCTCGTCGCTCCGGTCTGGCCGGGCACGGTGGGGGATTCTGCCATGGGAGACGATGCTTCCCAGGCAAAGTTCCTGGAAGCGGTGAAGATGGCCTGCCGCATTGCCAAAGTTTTCAATGAGCATGGCGTGCGCAAATACGGCGTCATCCGTGTGGATTCGGCCGAGTTTGGCGTGGCCAAATGGCGCGAAAATCCGGCTGTCAACACGGCCCGTATCGTGGACACTTTCCAGAAGGCTGCCAAGATCGCCGCCGATCACGGTGAGCGCCTGGCTGCCGAAGGTGAAATCTGCTGGGCTGGCATGCATTCCTGGAAGGATATGCTGGATGTCCTGGAAGGCGTGGGTATGCCGGAATCTTTTGGTTTCCAGGCCGACCTCGCCCACACCTATCTTTACACCCTGGGCTACAATGCACCGGAGCATGCGCTGGTGAAAGAAGGTTACAGCGATGCCGAATTCTGGGCTGCCTATGAGAAGATGACGGACAAACTGCGTCCATGGACCATCGACTTCCATGTCGCTCAGAACGACGGTCAGGTTCACGGTGCCGGATCGCATGACAAGACTGGCAAACATTGCCCGGCGGATGATCCAAACGGCAAACTGGACATTACCAAAGCTGCCGGTTACTGGCTTAAAGATGCGCAGAGCCGCGGCATCCAGCACATCTGCTGGGATGGTTGCATGTTCCCGAACGCGACGCTGGAAAAGGCAGACACCTGGAACAACATCCTGGACGCCATGATCAAGGTGCGTAATGCGCACGGCTGGCAGTAAGCCTGAGCTTCTAACTTTTAACATTGGGCGGCGAAGACTGTCCTTCGCCGCCTTTTTACGTACAGGGGATAAAAAGGGGGCATTTGGCTGGGCGAGACATGAGGCGGAATGTCTCAGTGTCGCGTCGTTGCGGTGGAAACGAATCTGTTTCGTCACCTGCCATTTCCTTTTGGGTTGTCCCGGGAGGTTTTGGGGGTTACGAAAAGAGGCCCGAACTTCAGGTATGTCCGATCTGCCCTTCCACTATGCCATTCATCAGGCTGTAGAGAAAGACCCCCGTTATCATCCTCACGCTTATGAATTTGTGAGGGATGCTCTGCATGTGGCAGTCAAGCATTTCAGGGAAGGAAAAGAGGACCAGCACGTCACAGGCCAGGAGGTCCTGGAAGGCGTCCGGTTGCATGCCCTGGCCGAGTATGGCCCCATGGCTGCGACGATTCTCACGGAGTGGGGGCTGAGCCGGGGGGAGGATGTTGGAAACATCGTGTACAACCTCATTGAGACGAGCTACTTCGGCAAAAATGAGGGGGACAGCATCGAGGACTTTGCGGGCGGGTATGAGTTCGACACCGCTTTCACTGATCCGTTTTTGCCAAAAGGCAAACGCCAGCAGGTGTGAGGATGCGGCTGGTATTTCGACAAGGCCGGGCTTGAGAGTCGCTGAACTTTGGGCATCCTGCGCGCCCATACTATGTCCGCCATTCCTGCCGAATTCCCGAACGTCACCGCCGTTACCAAAGCCAACATCTATTTCGATGGCAAGGTTGTCAGCCACAGCCTGCTCTTCCAGGATGGAAGCAAGAAGACGCTGGGCCTGATCTATCCCGGAACCTACCATTTCGGCACGGACAAGGCTGAACGGATGGAGGTGGTGGCCGGTGCCTGCGTGGTGAAACTGGATGGCGGCGAAGACAAGACCCCTTATCAGGGCGGACAGTTCTTTGATGTGCCTGCCAAGTCAGGTTTCGACATCACCGTCAACGAAGGCATTTGCGAGTACATCTGCTCCTTTATTGACTGAAGCGAAGATTGAGCGCCTGGCGCTCCCGCACAGCCATAAAAGAGGCGGCCATCAGGCCGCCTCTTTTTGTTCTGATCCCCTCATTGGGGCGATGGACAACCGAGGATTCTTTTATTTGGAAACCTTGGCCCATTCTTCCTGCAGGACAGGGGTCAGAATCTTGGTCCATTCAGCATAACCTGCGGGACTCAGGTGCAGGAGATCCTTCACGTAATATTTGCGGATGGGGTGCCCCTTTTCATCGGCCAGGTAGCTGGTGCAGTCCACATAACGGATCCAGTCCTTGCCGCTGATCCAGCCCTGCAACAGACGGTTGAGTTCTTGCACCTGGGGGATTTGTGCGAGGCGCTTCTCACCGATCTTGACGGAGGTGACGATGACCCGCGTCTTGGGCAGGGTCTCATGCACTTTCTCCAGGAACTTGGTGTAGTCGGCAAAGGCCTCCTGAGGCGTAAGCTTGGCATTGATGTCGTTGCTGCCTGTGTATGTCACCACAATCTTGGGCTCGTGCCGGGTGATGAGGGTGTCAAAATAGACGTTCAGGTCGTTGGAAACACTGCCGCCAAAACCCCGGTTCAGCACTGGCAGTCCTGGAAAGTCTTCCTTCAGCGTTTTCCACAGGCGAATGCTGGAACTGCCCGTGAAAACGATGCCGCCCTTTTCGGCAGGCTTCTCAGCAAATGCGGTGATTTCTTTGGCAAAACGTTCCGGTTTGGGACGCGGGGTCTCCGCAACGGCGACGGATAGGGCCAGCAGCAGACTGAGCAGGAGTGCGGATTTCATCAGGAATCGTGGAGGAAGGGCGCTGGAAGTTATTGGGCCGGAGAGGCGGTCAACCCCTCGTTATTTTCGAGAAGCGGGAGAGGTGTGGTGTTTGGCCGGACTTCTAAAAACGCACCGGAGAAATGATTGTTGCGAAGGATGTGAGCGCTGTTTTTCAAAGCGGCTCCTTCATTCGAGACGGTGGCTGCAATGCCGCATTCACGGCTTTCGTTACCGACGAGAACGCAGGCGCTGGCATTGAGGAGATCAAAGGCTTTGCGGGTACGGATGATCTGGTTGCCGCGTGCCGTGCAGTTCTGGGATCCTTGATGGAATTCCACGGCCTGGCCACCATCCCGAAAACTGCAACGTTCCACCGAACCTCCTTCGACTTTGCTCAGCAGCACAGCGGTGCCCGTGAAATTTTGGAAGATGCAATCCCGGATGGCGATGTCCTTGAACGACATGCCTGCCGCCGAGGAGGTTCCGTCGGCCCGGATGAGTTGAGCGATCTTCACTCCGGCATCTGATGCGCCTTCCAGTGTCAGGTTGGCGATCTCCACGGTGTGTGCGCTGCCGGAGATGGTTAGCAATGCATCCGCTTGCTGCGCGGCCCCGGCCTTCCCGGTCAGTTTTAGTACGCAGCGCTCTTTGCTGACTCCTCGAAGCGCCAGTTTTTGTGCGTTCTTGAGGATCAGCCCTGCTGGCAGTTCGTGCTCACCTTCTGGCAGGGTGACCACTCCTCCACCCGCTTGGATGGCTTCATCTATCCATTGCTGAATGGGCGGCGGCTCCGCCTGTGCGGCGAAACTGAGCAGGAAGAGGACCAGGGTAAGGAACGCAAAAAGGCGCATGGGAATCTGTCGTTCTCAACGCGCCCGTTCTTGCTCACTTCTTGAGCTCAATGAACTGGCCGGCGATGCCCCAGGCCACATCTTCCCGAGGGAGGACGCCGTCTCCGCCGATGTAAAACTTGCTGGCCACGATAAAATTGTCGCGCTGGATCCCGCCTTTCTTGCCGCCGGAGACGAGATCTGCCACGGCCAGCCCGAGAGAACCGGCAATGCCTTCTTTTTTCCGCACATGCTCGCGGAAATCAGCTTCCGAGGGATTCGTGAGGGCCAGGCCGACTGCCGCAATGATGAGGAGAAGAAGGGGAAGCTTCATGTGCATGATGATGCACAGTCATGCCTGTCTGCACCAGCAGAAAATGGGCCTGCATTTTGCCCTGGATCTTACTCTTCGCCAGAACTGGAAGCTGCTGACTTCAGCTTCCGCTTGAGGCGCTTCAACAGCTCAGGATTTCCCTCCAGTTCCTCCATCAGCAAGGTCAACACCTCCAGGGTCTGGCGGCTGATGTGATGCTCCATGCCTTCCACATCGTGGTGCACAGTCTGCGGGTCCATGCCAAAGGAGGACAGCAGCCGGGTGAGAACCTCGTGCCGGCGGGCGATTTCCTGGCCTATTTTCCGGCCTTCATCTGTCAGGACGACCCCCCGGTAGCGCTCATAGATCAGATACCCTTCCGCATCCAGTTTCTGGATCATGTTGGTCACGCTGGCCTGGGAAATGCCCAGGTTTTGAGCAATGTCCACCACACGTGCATAGCCCTTCGCCTCGATCAGATTGTGGATCTGCTCCAGGTAATCCTCCATGGCCGGGGAGTGGACATGGGTGGTGGGTTCTTGGCGCTTGGCTGGCATGGGAGCCCTACCATAGCAGCAGGAGAGGGGATGCAAAAATGGATTTCAGCAGAGAGGAGTATTGGGTGGCTTTATAAAATTAGCCTGGACTAAAATTGTTGTTGCCAACGTTGTTGAAAGTGATGATTTAGCCAAGGCTAAATTTATGAAACTGGACAATCTATCTTTTCTCCCTTTATTCTTTTTTGTGTCGGCTGTCTCTTTTGCAGGCACTCCGGGCGTAACCCTGGATGCACCTGCTGCTGCCGTCCGACCCATGAGCACCGACCGCCCCGATACCACTGAATCCGCCTACACGGTGCCGGCGGGGATGTTCCAGGTGGAGATGAGTTTCTTCGATCTGGAAAGGGATGCGAACAGGGGAGTTTCCACAGAGGTTCTTTCTTGGGGCCAGATCAACATCAAGGCAGGTCTTGCCCCGGATATGGACTTGCAACTGGTCTTCGATGCGCACCAGGAAGTTCGTGAAAAGAGCGGCGGGCAGACACGGACTGCATCCGGGTTTGGAGATGTGACGCTCCGCCTGAAGAACAACCTGTGGGGTAATGATTCGGGGCGGTCGGCTTTTGCTCTCATGCCCTACGTCACGGTTCCCACAGGCGCGGTACTGAGTGCCGATGCCTGGCAAGGCGGCCTGATTGCTCCGTTTGCCTATGAACTGTCCGAAAACCTGGCTTTCGGGTTGATGGGGGAGGCGGATCTGGTGCATGACGAGGAAACCGGCGGCACAGATCTTCAGTTTCTGGCTTCAGCCACCCTGGGCATGGGGCTGACAGACGAACTGGGTATGTTTGTCGAGCTCGCCGGAGTGGCGGGCGAGGATGTGCCCTTCATGGCCACGTTCAATTCAGGCCTGACTTTTGCGGTGACGGAAACGCTGGTGTTCGATGTCGGCGTGCGCGTTGGCCTCAACCGTCCGGCACCCGATCTCAGTGTGTTTTCCGGTGTCAGCTTCCGCTTCTAAAACTCCCGATTTCTTTTTGATGACATGAAACAGACTTTTCTTTTTGTTCTGCTCCTGGCCGCGACACTGGTCTCTTGCGGGCCGGCCAAACCTCCTGCCTCTGATGGCAAGAAGCGCATCCTGACCACCTTCACCATCATCCAGGACATGGCCCAAAATGTGGCTGGAGATGCCGCGATTGTGGAGTCCATCACCAAGCCGGGGGCCGAGATCCACGACTATGAGCCGACTCCGCAGGACTTGGTCAAAGCGCAGAAGGCGGATCTGGTGCTTTGGAATGGCATGGGCCTTGAACGGTGGTTCGAGAAGTTTTTCAATCAGGTTAAGAACGTGCCGGGAGCGGTGATTACAGAGGGCATCGAGCCCATGGGCATTGGCGAAGGACCTTATACCGGCAAGCCCAATCCGCATTCCTGGATGTCCCCGGCAAATGCCATTGTCTATGTGGAGAACATCCGCAAAGCTCTGGTGAAGCTGGACCCGGCGCATGAGGCTGTGTTCAATGCCAACGCGGCAGCCTACACGGAGAAACTCAAGGCTGTGGATGAACCGGTGAGAAAAGCGCTGGAAGGCATTCCTGCCGAGCAACGTTGGCTCGTTAGCTGCGAGGGTGCCTTCTCCTACCTCACCCGTAACTACGGCATGAAAGAACTCTACCTCTGGCCCATCAATGCTGACGAAGAAGGCACGCCGCAGCAGGTGCGGAAAGTGGTGGATACCGTCAAGGCCAGCCGCATTCCCGTGGTCTTTTCCGAAAGCACAGTGAGCGACAAGGCCATGAAGCAGGTGGCTGCCGAAACCGGTGCGCGTTATGGCGGTGTGCTTTATGTGGACTCTTTGACCAATGCGGAAGGTCCGGCACCCACGTATCTGAAGTTGCTGGAATACAACGCCGACACCATCGTGAAGGCGTTTACGGCACCCTGATTTTCTGTTCATGCACGCTGTGTCCCCACCGCTCTCTGTGGAAGTTGCCGATGTGACGGTGGCCTATGCCAACGGCCATACCGCCCTGCGTGACGCCTCCTTCATCCTCAAGTCGGGAACCATCTGCGCCCTGGTGGGCATGAACGGCAGCGGCAAAAGCACGCTCTTCAAGTCCATCATGGGGTTCTTGAAGCCGGTGAGAGGGACGGTGCTGATTGCCGGAAGCAGCGTTCAGGTCGCGCGCAAATCCAAGCTGGTGGCCTATGTGCCGCAGAGCGAGGAGGTGGACTGGAGTTTTCCGGTGAGCGTGTGGGATGTGGTGATGATGGGCCGCTACGGTCACATGAACTTCATGCGCATCCCGCGTGCGGAGGACCGGCAGGTGGTGCGCGAAAGCCTGGACAGGGTGGGCATGATGGATTTCAAGGACCGCCAGATCGGGGAACTTTCAGGTGGCCAGAAGAAGCGTGTTTTCCTGGCGCGGGCCCTCGCTCAAAAGGGCCGGATCATGCTGCTGGACGAGCCTTTTACGGGGGTGGATGTGCAGACCGAAACAGCGATCATTGAGCTGCTGAAATCTCTGCGTGGAGAGGGGCACATCATCCTCGTCTCCACCCATAACCTGGGCAGTGTGCCTGAGTTCTGCGACCAGGCCGTGCTGATCAACCGCACCGTGCTGGCCTACGGGCCGACGGAGGAAGTCTTCACAGAAGACAACCTTTCGGCGGCATTCGGCGGGGTGCTGCGGCAGTTCCACTTCGAGCATTCCACCATCCAAGAGCACGATGGCCGGACCGTGAAGCTGCTGACCGATGATGAGCGCCCGCTGGTGTTCGGCAAGGGAGGGCATCTGGAATACACAGACCGTCAGGGCCGCGAGGCGCTGGTGCAAGAACGTGCCAAGGAGGCCGGGGAATGAGCGAACTGCTGGTGCCTTTTCAGTATGACTACATGCTGAAAGCCATTTTGGTCAGCGGGCTGATCGGTGGCGTTTGTGCTTTTTTATCCTGTTTTATCACACTGAAAGGCTGGTCTTTGATGGGGGACGCTCTTTCCCATGCGGTGGTGCCCGGTGTTTCGGTGGCCTGGATGCTGGGCCTGCCGTTCTCCGTCGGCGCTTTCCTCGCAGGCATTCTCGCAGCGCTGGGGATGGGCTGGGTCAAGGCGAACTCGCGTTTGCGGGAAGACGCCGTGATTGGCGTCGTGTTCACCACTTTCTTCGCCGCCGGGCTGCTGCTGCTGACGCTGTATCAGAGCAATCTCAGCCTGCGGACCATCATCTTTGGCAACATTCTGGCGATTTCAGACCCCGACATTTTACAGGTGCTGGTCATCTCGGCCCTGTCCATGGCTGTGCTCGGTTTGAAGTGGAAGGATCTTTTGCTGTACTGTTTTGATGAAATCCATGCACGGAGCATTGGGCTTAACACGCGGGTTCTGCATTTCCTGCTCCTGGCCCTGCTGTCGGCCACTGCGGTGGCCGCTTTGCAGACAGTGGGGGCCTGCCTGGTGGTCGCCATGCTTGTGACGCCGGGTGCCACGGCTTATCTGCTGACAGACCGGTTTGGCAAGATGCTGGGCATTGCCACGGCGACTGGCACCGCCTGCAGTGTGGCAGGCGCGTATGCCAGCTATTTTTTCAATGGCTCTACCGGCGGCTGCATTGTGGTGTTGCAAACCGCTGTCTTCCTGCTGGCGCTGGTCTTTGCGCCGAAACACGGACTCCTCTCGGCCCGCTCTCAGCGCAAGCGGGCGAGCCTCCAGCTGTCATGAACTGGGCCGATCCATTTCACTACGCATTCATGAACGAGGCCTTCCTGGTGGGAGGCATCGTGGGGGCGGTGTGCGCCGCCCTCTCCTGCTATCTGGTGCTCAAAGGCTGGTCTTTGATGGGAGATGCCATTTCGCATGCAGTGCTGCCGGGCGTCGTCCTGGCTTACATGGCGGGGCTGCCGCTGGTGTTGGGGGCTTTTGTATCAGGCCTGCTGTGCGCTACGGCCACTGGCTGGATCAAGGCCAACAGCCGCATCAAGGAAGACACGGTGATGGGCATTGTGTTCACCGGGCTTTTTGCCCTGGGGCTGGTGATGTTTTCCAAAACCGAGTCCGATCTCCACCTGACACACATTTTGTTCGGCAATATCCTTGGCATTGAACGGCCTGTCCTTTGGCAGACCGTTCTGACCGCAGGAGTGACCCTGGCGGTGGTTATGGTGCTGCGGCGTGACCTGCTGCTTTTCTGCTTTGATGCCGCCCATGCGCGGGCCATCGGCCTGAACACCGCACTATTGTACTATGTGTTTCTGTCTCTGCTGGCGGCCACCATTGTAGCGTCGATGCAGGCGGTGGGCATCCTCCTGGTGGTGGCCATGCTGGTCACTCCGGGCTGCACGGCCCGGCTGCTGACGGACCGCTTTGACCGCATGCTGCTGATTGCCGTTTCCTCCTCCGTCCTGGCCAGCTGTACCGGGGTCTACATCAGCTTCTTCATCAACGGCTCCACCGGCGCCTGCATCGTCCTTGCCCAGGCGTTTTTCTTTGTTTTGGCGTTCTGTTTCGCTCCCCGTTATGGCCTCTGGAGGCTGCGCAGAGCCGGGAAAACAGCTGGCGCTTGAATGTTTTGGGGAGGGAAAGGGCAGAATTCACATTCTGTGAAACAATCACTTGCCAGATTCACCCGGACAGTCCAATATGTTGGCCCGTTTCAAAACGGGAATGACACTCCTGAGTAGCTCAGCGGTAGAGCGGGTGGCTGTTAACCACTAGGTCGTAGGTTCGAACCCTACCTCAGGAGCCATCAAATAATAACACTTGGCAGTGTAGCTCAGCGGTAGAGCAGAGGACTCATAAGCCTTTGGTCGGCGGTTCAAATCCGCCCTCTGCCACCACTTTGAAAAATAATCGAGGTGGTGTTTGTTCCCGGGCACGATCGGAACCGTTTCGGCAGGGGAGATGGAAGATTGCGTTTTTTCCGGGCTGGCAACGGGTCGGATGAAGGGTTTTCAGAATCGCCGCTTTGAGGAAGGCCCGACTGCCGGAGTTCAAAGGGGTTGTGTGCGGCATGTTACGAATCTGACGGGCGTACCCCAATCTTCCGAAAAAGGAGGGCTGCCGGCGTCTTGA